>DQVM01000042.1 GCA_015661775.1 Candidatus Caldarchaeum subterraneum
AACATAGCCCATGCCTTAACGAGAGGCGTGGGATGGGGGAGCCGTGAGCCCCCCGAACCAGCAGATGAAGGGAAGGGGCGTAAAACCCACCCTAAACGCTGGAAACTCCCCACTTAAGTAGGGAGTAGCTCACTTAGTTGCTTCAGAGCCTACCAAGGAGGTGGAGAAGCCCCATCACCGAGGTTCTTACAGAGCTTATTACATAAGGCGGGGCATTCTCTACGCCGGCCTCGGAGCAGAGCAGCCCAACCAGCTGGTCAACTATTTCATCCATCCTCCTCCCTTCTTTTGAGAGGCGCTCTACCTCCCTAACCCATCTCCACATGCGGTCTATGTTGTGCTGTATGTAGGTCTCTCCTGCTTCTTTGGGGCCGAAGTGGGGTGTTAGGAGGAGTGTGGGCTGCATCTCCCCAAGCTTTTTGAGGGATTTCTCAGCTTCTTCGGGGTTGAAGCTTGGCGGCGGTGTTGTGGGGATTAACGCTGGGAAGCTGGGGAAGTTCATGAAGACGGCATCAGCAGTAACTAGTATATGCTGGTCCTCAACCATAACCGACATCTGATGCGGCGCATGGCCTGGGGTGTAGATGAAGAGCAGACTTACTCCACCTAGGTTAAGCTCGGAGCCGTCATCAGCGGCCTCCACCCTAGCCTCTTCAACAGGTATGGTTTCTCCAAACGACTTAACTACGTTCTCGCCGAAGACCGTCGCGGCGCTCTCCAGAACCTTGGAGGGGTTTATGACGTGTTTGACGGCTCTCTTATGGGCTATAACCCTGGCTTCGGGGAAGTGGTTGGCAAGCTTACCTGTTGCTCCGAAGTGGTCTAGGTGGACGTGGGTTGGGATTATGTAGTCCAGCTTGCTTACCCCAGCCTCCTTAAGGGCTGATAAAACCCTCTCAAACCCCCTAGCATACCCGTTATCAACCAAAGCCACCTTATCGCCCACAACCAGGTAACACGCCACCGTCCTCTCAAAACCAAGCCCGCCTGTATCAATAACATAAACACCCTCAGCAACTTTAGATAACATCCCCTACCTCTAAGCTGCTTTCCTCTACTTAAGGCCTTAGCCAAGGTCTATGAGCTTTATCTTCCCGCAATCCTCAACCAGAGCTGCTTTGGGCTTAATCCCATAATACCGGCATGAGAATACAGTTAGTATGAGGCCGTTGAAGAGGAGCTCGTAGCCTTCCGGCTTGGGTTCATGGGCTCTAATCATGAGGCATAGGTTGTTGTTTTTCATGAAGCTGCTCAGCACGTCGCCTCCGAAGAGCCTAGCCTCCCCACCCCTTGGGCTTGGGGCGAATCCATCAACATACTCAGAGGGGTCGTTCCACATTATCTGTAGAGTAAGCCCATCCTCCGGCTCCTCAACGCCTTTAGATGCTTTCTCAAGGTCTTCCAAAGCCTTAACCCCCTGCGGCAGGCCTCCGTGGAGCATTACCACCCTTTTCCTCAGGCTGGCTACGTACGGCATGTGTTTGAAGCATTCTATGAAGCGGCTGTACCACTCCCTCCCCAGCGTAAGGGTTACTGTGTCGTAGAAGCCGTAGTACATGTTCATGCTTGGTGTTTCGTGGTTTCCTCTCAGCAGGTACACCCTAGAGGGGTTCTCCAGCTTTGCCTCCAGCACGGCTGTTATGTTCTCTATCTGCTGCGGCCCCCTGTCCACGTAGTCGCCTAGGAAGACTACCGGGAGGCCTCTATCCCTTGCGTACTCCAGGGCTTTTCTGGTGGAGATATAGTCGCCATGCGTATCGCCGACTACGAGTACTTGGGTGAAGTCCAGCCTAAGCATTACCGGTTCTCTTGAGAGAACCTCTACGGCCCTATCCAGCACGTAGCTTAGATGCTCTCTGTCTAGGAGCAAAGACACCACCGTTTTCAAGTATGCTCAGAGGTATTCCACCGTTCATCACCGCCTCAGCAGGCGGTTTACATCATCGCAACTATATATGCTAAGGGTTTTAACTTAAAGGTTTTCACGCCAGTATCTGGGATAGTTTAGCCGCCACATCCCTAGGTGTGCTGGCTACGTACACGCCTGCTTTTCTAAGGGCCTCCACCTTGCTCGCCGCATCCCCAGCTCCCATGGATATTATAGCCCCTGCGTGGCCCATCCTCTTGCCGGGAGGAGCTGTCTTGCCTGCTATAAAAGCCACCACAGGCTTCTCGTAGGCGGTCTTTGATATGTACTCGGCCGCCCTCTCCTCCATATCACCCCCTATCTCGCCTATCATAACCACCGCCTTGGTCTCGTCATCTCTTCTGAACATCTCCAGCACGTCTATGAAGCTGAGCCCAGTTATGGGGTCGCCTCCTATCCCTATGGCCGTGGACTGGCCTAGACCCGCTTTAGTTATGTTATAAGCTATCTCGTAGGTCAGCGTCCCGCTCCTAGAGACTATGCCTACAACCCCCCGCTTGAATATATGCCCCGGCATAATCCCCAGCTTACACGCTTCCGGCGTTATAACCCCGGGGCAGTTGGGGCCTATTATAACCGCATCCCTAAGCCTGGCGTAGCGTATGAACGCCATGGAGTCGTGTATTGGTATTCTCTCGGTTATAACGGTAACCAGTTTTATCCCTGCGTCTAGGGATTCGTAGACGGCGTCTTGGGCGTATGGTGCGGGGACCATCACTATGGAGGCGTTTATATCGGGATGCTCCTTCAGGGCTTCTTGTACGGTATCATATACGGGGACTCCCTCGGCCTCTGTTCCTCCCTTTCCGGGGGTTACTC
Organism: Candidatus Caldarchaeum subterraneum; assembly: GCA_015661775.1. Lineage (GTDB taxonomy): Archaea > Thermoproteota > Nitrososphaeria_A > Caldarchaeales > Caldarchaeaceae > SZUA-1515. The sequence goes on from DQVM01000042.1 coordinate 2,747, forward strand.
CAGCAACCACCTTAGAGCCGTACCGTATCATGCTCTGCGTATGGAATCTTCCTTGCCTGCCTGTTATCCCCTGAACCACTATCTTAGTGCTGCTGTCTACGAGTATGGCCATTTTTCTCTTCACCCTATAGCTAGTTCAGTAGCTTTTTTGGCCGCCTCCTCCATGTTATCGTAGGAGTATAGCCCGTTCCCTTCCAGTATCTTCCTCCCCTCCTCCTCGTTTGTACCCATCATCCTTACCACAACCTTCTTCGTAGCCCCTACGTTTTTAACTGCTTTCACAAGCCCCTTAGCAACCTCGTCGCATCTAGTTATCCCGCCTAAGATGTTTACGAAGAGAACCCTCACCTTGGGGTGGCGGAGCAGGAGGGTTGCGGCCTTGTCTACGACATCCTCGCTAGCCCCTCCTCCTATGTCTAGGAAGTTAGCAGGCCTTCCACCCATCTCATACACCACATCCATCGTAGCCATGGTTAAACCAGCCCCATTACCTATAATCCCTATATCCCCGTCCAGCTCCACGTAGGCGAAGCCCATTCTCCTGGCCTGCTCCTCAAGCGAGGAGGGGTCTACAGGCCTCTCAAACCTCCTTTGCCTAAACAAGGCGTTGTCGTCTATTAGAATCTTGGCGTCGACGGCCTCCAGCTTGTTTTCTTTAGTTACCGCCAGCGGGTTTATCTCCACAAGCTCGCAGTCGTAGTCTTTGAAGAGCCTGTAAATCCTCTCCAGCATATCCATGGCGGACGTTAGGAGGCCGTCGTCTAGGTTGAGGAACTTGGCTACTCTACGTTGGTGGTAGTTTCTTAGGCCCACTAGGGGGTCTATCGGTAGTTTGAGCAGTTTCTCAGGCGAGGCCCTAGCCAGCTCCTCAATCTCCACACCCCCTTCAGGCGAGGCTAGGATAACAGGAACGCCCCTTGACCTATCTACTATTATGCTTAGGTAAAGCTCCCGCTCCATCTCTGTGTAAGGAGTTATGAGAACCATCTCAACCTGCTCTCCCTTAATCCTGCTCCCCAGCAGCTCGGCTGCGTGGCTTGCTGCTTCATCAGGGTTTTCAGCGAACCTTATACCGCCGGCCCTCCCCCTCCCAGCCACCAGAACCTGGGCTTTCACAACAACCTTTCCCCCCATCTCCCTCGCCAGCTTCTTAGCCTCCTCAGAGGAGCGGGCCACCGCAAAACGTGGAGCAGGAATACCATACTCGTGAAAAAGCTCCTTAGCCTCGTACTCGTGTAGCTTCATCCCAAGCTAACGCGAGAGAGGCGATTATAAAACGTTAAGGCCGCCAGATTTGTAGATGCTCATAGTAGGTTGTGGTATCAATATACCCTGCTTCTTTGAAGACCCTCTTCCTAGCGTTGCATCCGGGGCATTTACCGCAGTGTCCAGGCCCTGAGGCCCAGCAGCTCCAGGTATGGTTCAGCGGTGCTTTCAGCTCCATCCCCAGCTTAACGGCCTCTACTTTTGTTAAGTTGATTAGGGGGGCTTCTATCTTAACAGCCTCTACGCCGAGGGATTCGTGGAGTATGTTGTTGAGGTGCTCTAGATATCTTGGGTTTGCGTCAGGTAGGTTTAGGGTGTCTTCTTTTACATGTCCTCCAACCACCCTCTCGGCCCTTATCTGCGACGCTATATGGGCTGCGACTGAGTAGAATATTATGTTCCTGAACGGGGCCATTACTGTTAGCGGGTTGTTCAGGGTTTTCATCCAGTATTGCTTAACTTCATGCTCGTAGTCGTATATCTCCTTTAGGAAGGGCATTTCAACGGTTATCATCCCCTTGTTGCTGCACATGGATGCTATACGTAGGGCTGCTTCAAACTCCTTTGGGTTTCTCCGGTAGTATTGTATGTTTAGTAGGAAGACCTCGCTACCCTCCGCTAGTATCTTCCAAAGGGCTACTGTAGAGTCTAATCCGCCTGAGAAGAGGAGTAACGTCCTGCTCATTCCATAGCCCACGTATGTGAGCTGGCCGCCTTCCCAAACCCCTCCGACATCCTAACCTTCACGTATAGTATGTTGTTTCTCCTGATTCGCTCAGCTATCCTCCCAGCTATGTGGCTGGATATATTCTCTACCGTAGACTCTCCGTCTATTATGTATGTTGAGTTTTCGGGGATGATGAGCTCATACTCCCCGTCCTTGCCTACGAACCTTACTTTAACCCTCCCTCCCCGAAGCTTCTCCACGTATCTACCGCATACTATTAGCTTGTGGTCCAGCTCGTTTAGAACCCCCTTAACAATCCTTTTAGCCTCGCCGAACTCCACCACCATATCATCGACGGGGTAGCCTGCCACCTCTACCGTTACACGTGAAGAATGCCCGTGCAGGACGGAGCATTTAGGAGAGTCTGGGAGGAAATGGGCGTAGTCGAAGTTAAGGGAGGAGTCGCTTATCTCTATGACCTTAGCCATCCTATCTAGAGGTTCAGCCCCCAGCATGCCGGGGAGGACAGCTCCGTTATCCGTCTCCAAAACAACCTGCTCTCCACGGGTCTTTACGCTGTATCTAACCCCAAGCAAATCAAGTAACATAGCTACCTTGAGATGGTCGTAGGATGGGAGGACATTACCGTGTTTATCGACGTACCTAACCGCCTCTCTATTCACGTTACGCCACACCCCTGCAATCCCTTTAAAGGTTACGTCGTTTAAAGATTATTTATGGAGTCTATGAATCTCGTCATCGTATTTATGGTACTTCAGGATTATTGGACACCAGCTCCTCTCAGGGCAGAACCCCAAGTAGCGGCATTTCTCCCCCATCAACGAAGCTAGTTTAGGCCTTATCTTCTCCAAGTCCCTCCATATCTTGTACGCTATCCCCCTCTCCTCCCACTGGGTGTATGAGCATGTTCTAGTTCCTATGAAGCCCTGCGGGTATAGTATGTTGTAGCCGTTATAGTTTCTGATTACATACACCTTTAGGGCCTGGGGTATTATGTAGCATGCGGAGGAAGGGGGGGTTCCGTTGTCTATCATCTTCCTGTAAAGCTCCAGAGCTTCTGTGAAGATATGCTGAAACTCATCCGCCAGCTCCTCTCTGTTTTTTACGCGTGGAGGTATTACGGTGTTCTCCTCAGGGTTTTTTAACGCTCTTTGCACAGCATCGTATATAGATTCGACGGCTGTGGGGACTGTTCTATGCCTTATGGCTTGGTGGTATGCGACCAGCGACATGGGTTCTAGGGTGATTACGTTGATGAACGGGTTTAGGGAGTCTAGGGTTTCTTTCTCCCCCTCATACACGGCTTTGAGCATCTCCTCCTCGCCGGGCTCCTCTATTATCAGAGAGTCCAAGACCACCGTTTCATGCGGGTAGTTAAACCGTTTAGCTACTTTGCTCACCAGAGGGTCGTTTTTCTTAAACGGGTTTGGAAAGGGATATGTAGCAAGTCTGTTTCTAAACGACAGCCTAGCCTCCAGCAGGGCTGGTGCTACATGCTCCAGCAGCTCCCTAAGCCTCTCGGCGAACTCGAAAACCTCGGTTGGGGTGTATTCTTTAGCCTCCCCCGACTCAGGTAGCTGGAGGAAGTAGACGTAGGTCTCTAGGCTTACGCTTGCGAAGAGCGAGGTCTTAACACCTATAGGCAGTATATACCTAGCGTCCTCCAGCTCTACTCCTTCCTTCACCAGCCTCCTGTAGAAGCCCAGCATCTTAGATACAGCCTCTCCATATCCTCTGGAGTTTAAACCTAGGTTGGGGGGAGTTACTACGTATTCTTCGGATACCTCGCTTCTCCTCTGGGATTCCTGTAGATAAGAGCCGAAGGGAGGGGCTACTAATAGCATGGACAAAACCCTGCTGCAGTCCCTAACCTCCATCTGCAGCATGGCTGACGTGGTTATAGACGCATGCCCCCTCCGGGTGGATTCCTTATGTATCTTAAGGCTGTGCTTGAGTAGGTCTTTCCCTGACTTAACCAGCTCCCTAGCCCTCTCCTCCAGCGACACACCCCTAAAAGTCCCTAGGCCCTCAAGCGCTATGAATACGTCAGGCCCCAGCTCCTCCAACCCATCTACGGGTATCGAGGCTTTGGGGCCGTGGGTGTAGAGCCTTACCTCCACCATCTCCAGCTATCCTCTCCCGACTGGTGGCATAAGTATGACTCCTTTAATCAATTATTCTTAAACAACAATACCTCAAAATACCTCGTTTTTACCCTTAAGTTGTTAGGTGTGATACGTTGAGAGTGGAGTTGATAGGGTATCTGAAGGCCGAGGCGGGGAGCGAGTATGTAGAGGTCAAAGTGGGTGGCGGTGTTGGTTTGGTGGAAGCCCTTAAGATGCTTCCTGAGAAGGTTAGGAAACATGTTATAGACGAGGAGACTGGGAAACCCGTCTCGGGGCTGCTTATACTCGTCAACGGCTCTGAGGTTAAGCTGTCGCAGGTCTATGGGGTTAAGGTAAATGAGGATGATATAATCACCTTGATACCGGCTATACATGGAGGATATGAGAGGTGAAGATATATAGGCTATGGGGATACTCCATCGCTTTAGCCGTTTTTAAAGTTCCTGATGGAGAGAGGATGCAGAACCTAGTAGATAGGTTGGATGAGATTAACTCGGAGATTAAACCAGCTGAAGCCCAGCTCTTCAACGCCGACAACATACTAGACGAGGAGCATGTCAAGGTTGCTTTGGTTAACGCGGTGATGAGCTTCAACTCCCCCAACAGGGCAGCCCGTAGTCTGCGTATGGAGTTTTTACTCAAGCTGGCTGCTACCGACCAGGTGAGGGAGGCGATATCCAAGCTGGGGGTGGGTAGGGGTACTGAGAGGGCCGCTATACTAGCTATAGCCTCCGACGAGGATGGGGCGGTTAGGGTTTTGGGGGAGATTAGGAGGATGCTGGGTGCTGTGGAGGAGCTGGAGCTGCCCAGGCTTGTGGATAGCCGTGTAGAGGTGTTGAAGAAGCTTTACAACGTCTCGCAGGGGGAGATAGAATCTACGCAGGCCGGGAGCTATGCTGAGGCCTTCAAGCTGACGCTGGCCCATCGGATAGCAACGTCTAGGCTATAGTAAAGCCTGCTGCTCTTAGGCGTTTATCCAGCTCAGGCCGTCGTAGAGCCCCCTCCCTCACTACATACACTCTATCCCCCTCAGCGGCCTCTATAACTGTTGAGGCTGTTCCTGAGTACGCCTCCCCTCCGGTAACTAGGGCATCAGCCTTCTCTAGTAGTGCTTTGTTTACTTCCCCATGCCTCACCGCTGGTGGCTGGTTGCTTATGTTGGCGCTTGTCCCCACTATGGGTGTTTGGGCTTGGCGTATAATCTCCAGCGGAACTAGAT
>DQVM01000002.1 GCA_015661775.1 Candidatus Caldarchaeum subterraneum
TAAGACCTTCTATGCCGCTTATCGCACGCTTCTCAAACGAGGTATTTGAGAGGTTCCAGAAATTGAATAGACTAGGAGGCTATGCTGTAGATGATTTAAAATCCAGTTTAGTTGATATATGCAGCTCAGTGCAGGGTGATTATGATAGGATTGTCGATAATTTGGTTAGGAACTGTTTAATGGAGGTGGGTGGTTTATTTACTGTTTTGACGATTAGCTTCAGCGGGACGGTTTTGAAGTTTTTGGAGCGGGCTGAGGGGGTGAGGAGGGTTGTGGTGTTGGAGTCTAGGCCTATGCGGGAGGGTGTTGAGATGGCTAAGCTGCTGTGCAGGGAGAAGAGCGTAACCCTTTATGTTGATGCTGCCATGTCGTATGCGGTGGAGGAGGCTGAGGCAGTGGTAATAGGTGCTGACGCCCTGTATAGGGGAGTGGGATTCGTAGGTAAAATCGGCTCCCTCCCATTATGCATCATTTCCTCGGAAGTTGGAAAGCCGACGTATATACTCGTGGATAGCTGGAAAATAGCTGAAAAGCCAACGCATAAAGAGATGAAGATGGAGGAAGGAGACGTAACGGAGGTTATCAACGGAGAGTATCTAGGTAATATACGTGTGAGAAACCCATACTTCGAGCTTGTTCCCAGCAAGTATGTGAGCTGCTACGTAACTGACTTTGGAGCTGTTAAAGACATTTAAGATGGCTAATAGATGGCGTTCTCCAGATAAGGTATGGCGTTGAAATACGTAACCAACGCCGTCGGCATGCTCCTCAGCAACTCCTACATCCTCTACGAAGAGAGCTCTAAGGAGGCTATTATAATAGACGCTGGAGACGATGCGTGGAGAATACTCGAATCGATACATGAGCGGAGGCTGAAGGTTAAGGGTATATACGTAACCCACTGCCACTTCGATCATGTCCTAGCTGTTAACGACCTTCGTGAATCTCTTGGGTGTGAGTTTTACATCCATCCATCTGACTTGGAGATTTTGACCTCTCTTAGGGAGCATACCCGTATGTTTCTGGGGATAGAAGTACCTGACCCGCCTAAGGCGGATGGCTATGTGAATGAGGGGGATTTTATAGAGGTGGGGGGATATAGGGTTTCGGTTCTACATACCCCAGGCCACTCGCCGGGAAGCGTATGCTACCACGTGGAGAACATTCTATTTTCAGGTGATACGCTCTTTAGGGCATCCATAGGAAGAACAGACGGCCCAGGAGGAGACCCTAGGAAGATAGTGGAGTCTATACACAAAAAGCTCTTCACACTACCAGAGGATACCCACGTCCTTCCTGGACACGGCCCTGCAACCAGCATAGGATACGAGAAGGAGCATAACCCCTTCGTGGGAAGAAATGGAATCATGTCAAGAACCTGAGAAGAGGCTGGAAGAGCTTAACAGGAGAATAATATCATGCAAGGCTTGTCCTAGGCTTGTCCAGTATAGGAGGTATATTGAGGAGCATAAACCCGCTAGGTACATGGGTGAAAGCTACTGGTCAGCCCCTCTCCCTGGGTTTGGGGATATTTACGCTGAGATACTCGTCTTAGGGCTTGCTCCTGCTGCTCACGGAGGGAATAGGACGGGTAGGATGTTCACGGGAGACAGCTCCGGAAATACCCTAATCCGCTCCCTATATGAAGCGGGTCTAGCCAATAAGCCGGAGAGTGTAAGGGCGGGCGACGGCCTTGTCCTCAGAGGGGTTTACGTAACAGCTTCAGTAAGATGCGCTCCACCTAATAATAAACCATCATCTGAGGAGAGGCGTAACTGCATGAAATACCTTGCAGAGGAGTTTAGGATAATAAGTAACGTGAAGGTTGTAGTGGCTTTAGGGAGGTTTGCTTTTGATACTTTTATAATGCTAGCTAGAGACGTGGGTATATCTCCGGCGGAGGGTAGGAAGCCTAGGTTTGCGCATGGTGGGGTTTATAGGTTTGTAGGCAGGTTTTTCGGCCGGGATGCCCCTGTCCTAGTGGCGTCCTACCACCCCAGCAGGCAGAACACCAACACAGGGAGATTAACCCAACAGATGCTAACCAATATCTTCCTCAAAGCTCAGGAGATCGCTTCCGGCATAACGTAGCCGATACGAGGGATGTAGATATTATTATAAGCAAGGCCGATGCAAAAGCAGCGTTTATACCCATCAACGATGCTATCGCACCTGAGCCGAAGCTTCCTAACGCGCTTCCTAAATCTATCATGGCAGTTACATACGCTAGGCTTAACGTCCTAAGCTCAGGTGGTACGGTCCTAGATATTAGCAGGACGCTGGAGGGTATGAATAAACCCATGGAGAGGCCGTAGGATATTATCCCTGCCCATATTAGTGGGGGTATGGATGTTGGTAGCATCGTAGCTGCAAGAGACATTAGGGTTATAGCTAGGTATATCGGCTTAGCCTCCCCCATCTTGGATGAAAGATATCCAGATAGAGGTCTAGCCAGCATATTAACGAACGCAGCAACCGAGAACAAAGCACCTATCTCAAAGCTCCCAAGGCTCATCTCCCGCTTTAATAGAACAGGTAGAAAAACTATGATGGTGGCAGCGGAGTAGCTTAGGCCCAGCCTAACAAGCATAACCGACAAAACCACTTTATTCAACACCCCGCCCAGCTGCTCAGTCTTTTTAACGGGAGAGCCGTCTGTAGCTACCTTGGCCGTTTCA
>DQVM01000014.1 GCA_015661775.1 Candidatus Caldarchaeum subterraneum
ATACCGCGAAAACAATACCTAATAGAGCTGTCGAAGGAGGTAATGAAAAACTACCTAGATGACGATGACGTAAACGGGGACTGGTGGACGGCATGCCTAAGAATGCAGAAAGGAATCGGAAAACGCATGAGAAAGAGCAGACGTAAAGGATAAAACCCCGGCCAATCCTCCTCCTTTAACTCCTTTTATAACTCTTTTGTTGATGCAGCTCAGTTATAGCTTTAGCTAGCTCCCTCTGGTCTATCTCAGCGTATGTCCTCCATCCTATATGAAGTATGTTATCCTCGTCTTTGTATAGATAACCTCGGCGTATAAACTTCTCCAGAGCAGACTCAACTCTCCATTTGGGAAACTTTGCCTCTAGAAGCTCCATCACCTCACCATACGTCGCTCTCCCTCCTCTTGGATAGAGGAGAGCCAGCGTAGCCGACAGAATAGCTACCTCATCTATCCGCCACCCAGCAGCGACGATATCAGATAACGTAAGAGGCTCGTTGAGGGTTATGAAGAACCTAGCTTTATCAAAATCCTCTTGACCATGCTCCTTATCTCCACGGCCTTCAAAGACTATCTTAACCCTTAGACCAATAGGGTTCAGACGGCGGTTAAGCATGTCGATTATCTTGAGGTAGTTTTTACCCAGTCTCCGTCTAAGCTCGTATCCCCTCACCCCCGGCAGGCGGTGGCTGGTGAAGAGGAGCATAGCAACGGCTACCGCTAGTTTCCTACCTGCCTTCTGCTCCGCATCATGCTCAGCAGACATAACGCTATTCACCCCTCTTAATCGTAACAGCAACAGAAGCTGGGGTTCTACGCTCTATCTTCTCCCTGTACGGGATTATCCAAAGCTCACCGGTTATAGGCTCCCGCCTTAGGTCTGCGAACCCCTCGCTAATCAAGAAGGATAGGACATACGCTCTCTCCAGCTTCTTCTCCTCCCCCTCTTTCGCTATGAAACCCCAGTAGTTGACCCCCTTCTCCCCGAGCTTCTCGTTAAGCAGCTCTAGGTGGAGCTCCTTCACACGCTGCTCCAGCAGCTCGTCTTGTAACAATTCATAACTTATTGAGGCTTCCTCATATGTTAGGTTGCTTGTTAAGTTACGTTCCTCCGCTTTGCCTCCTCTAGGGGGTAGGGAGAGGAAATACTCCATCCCCTCTATTATCATTCTCCGTGTCAGCTGCTCTCCGTTTACTATAGGCCTCCAGCTCCTGGCCAGGGCTTGGGCTAGGGATTTGTTATCCGCTGCTAGGACCTTAGCTGATACTATCTGCGCGTCTATGAAGAGGTTACTTGCCCTCTCCTTTAGCCAGCGGTGTTGCAGGGCTATCACTAGGGAGATTTTGTATAATGTCTCAGCGTCTAGCACGATAACGTCTAGATTGTCAGAACCCTCTAGTATGCTCCGTAGCTTCTGCAGAAGCTCCTTTATATTAACAGAGAACGGGTCTATACCAGATTTCTCTATAGAGTCGCACAGTTCTATTATTCTCTCCAGCTCCTCCTTAGCCAGCCTAACTTTCCTGCTTTGCACTCGCCTCAACCTCCCTGCCTTGTTCAACCCTAACGGCAGATCTTCCTGAGATGTTCTGGACAACTATTATGTTCATGTTCTCGTGGAACGGTATCTTTCCCGGTGTTATGATAATATACTGTGCGCTGGGGTCTTCTTGGGCTGTTGATGTGAGTATGTTAATTATTCTCTCTCTGTTGAGGGGGTCTAGGTGGACGTCAAACTCGTCTATGGCCCTGAATGGTGATCTCATGTGTTTCTGTAGAGCTAGTAGGAAAGCCATCGTAGCTACTATCCTCTCGCCTCCGCTTTGGCTGTGGCCGTTGAGGAGCGAGGGTTCTACGCCTCTAAACCCTGCGTAAAGCTCTAGAGCTGCTTTCTCCAAGTCATCTAGGTTACGCAGCTCAATATAACCTGTCCCCCCTACTTTCCTGAGTATATTATCATACTGGGGCTGTATGTCATTTATTAGATCCCTTAGAAAGCTTCTCCACTTCTCCCTACGGTACTCCAGCTCCTCTAGTGCTTTCCTAGTATTCTCGGAAACCTGCTGGGCTTTAAGTTCTGTCTCCCTGTATTTCGACTCTGCTAGAAGGTAGAAGTCCTCAGCCTCGTGGTTTACCTTACCTAAAGCCGCTATCTGAAGCGTCACCGTCTTTATATCCTCCATTATCTCGCTATACTTTCTATCAGTACTCACCTGTTCGCCTTTTTGGAGAGCGTTGTTTATTCTCTCGTTGAGCTCCTTCTCCAGCTGGGTGAGATTATGATAAAGGCTTCTCAGCTCCCTCTTAATGTTATTTATCCTCTCACGGAGAGAGCCTGCCTCGTAAGCGTCGTTTATGAGATTCTCTAGCCTATTCCTAAACTCTTCACGTGATACATGTTGCTTGCCGTTTAGCGTATCGCCGTAGATGGTTATAAGCTCATCAGCTAATGTGTTTATTCTTACATCCCTCTGCTCAGCATCTTTAACTACCCTCCCAACTTCATCCTCCAGACTCCTTATCTTATCAAGTACCCTCTCCTTTGATTTTTGAGCTTCATTAACCAGAGACCATGCGTATTCCTTTTCAAGTTCTTCTTTACGTTGAGTAAGCTTCTTGAGCAGTATTAGTTTCTCATATTCTTCTCGCCAGAACTCAACTGCTGATCTGGCTTCATCCAGGGTTTTCTGTAGTATTTTTTCCTCCGCAGATAGGGATTCAAGCTTCTTCTCCGCATCTTTTATCCTCTCTCTTAACCTCTGGGCCCCTACGGCTTCTTCTACCATCAGGAGTTTTTCTATACTGTTGCGGGTTAGGAAATTCTCTATCATGTTTTGATGCATTATTATCAGCATGTTGTTGGGGTTTATTCCAATTTGTGAGAGGAAATACTCCACCTCCGCCTTCGCTTTATAGCGATTGTTAATGTAATGCCAGTAATCCCCGTTTCGTTTTATGAAGCGGGTTATAGTTAAGGTGTCTGTATTATACTGGGGGATGGGTCTTTTTCCGTTTACTGCAGTATTGTCAAAGACCACAGCAACGCGGGCTGCTTCTTCTCCACGTCGTATAAGGTCGCTGAGCCTATGGCCCCGCTCGGTGTAGGTTTGGCCTAAAGCTACTGATATTGCTAAGAGTATGGAAGATTTCCCAGCCCCGTTCGGGCCTATTATTACGTTAAGCCCCCTTCTAAACTCAACTCTAGAATATTCATGCGACATGAAATTCTCTAGGATAACCTCCCTGATGAAAGGCTTGGCAACAGTATCGCCGTAGCTAGCCACTCTGCCGGGCACCTCTACCTAATAACAGATTGCCTTAACGGAAATTTATCCAATACCTTAAATAGATATTTCAATCGCCGGAGATTACCAAACGTAGTATTTATACTAGCTATTTAGGCTATACACCTAGATATGGTGAGGACATATACGTTGAAGAAGAAACTTGCAAAGGAGATGAGACGGGCATGGCCTGTGCCTACTTGGGTTATAGCGAGAACCAACAGAAACGTTAGATTCTCCTACAGGAGAAGACACTGGAGAAGGGCCAAGATAAAGCCTTAAACCCTTAAAGATACGCATCTTAAGACTAATGGCTGGAGGGTTGGGCATGAGCACAGAGGTTAAGACGGATACCTTCTCTCTTAGAGATGCCCGTAAAGCTCCTCCCAAGAAACGGGCTAAAGCCGCTATAAACCTGTTGAGAAGACTGGCCAAGAGGCATGGGAAAGCAGAGGTAGTTAAGATATCTACGGAGGTAGCCAAGAAGATCTGGGAGAGGGGAGCCCGTAATCCTCCACGTAAACTGAAGGTTGTTCTGGAGAAAGAGGAGGATACGGTATACGTGAGGCTGGAGGGGGAGAAGAAAGAGGAGGAGTAGGCTGAATTAAATGGTTATACACCTAGACTCTATAATGGGTTCAGCTGAAATAGGGCTCTTCGGCCTGGCTACCGATAAATTCATGCTAATCTCCAAGCTGGTGATGCCTAAGAAAGCTAGGCTATACGAGAAGATACTAGGAGTCAAGACGACTTACGTATCAGTTATGGGAAGCATACTCATATCCCCATTCATAGCAGCCAACAGCAACGGCATAGTACTATCAAGCCTAACCCTACAGGAGGAACTCAAGAAGATAAAAAACGCATTACCCGAAACCCGCGTACAGATTCTTGAGAGTAAAGTAACCGCAGTAGGCAACCTTATACTATGCAACGATAAAGGCGCTGTAGTTAGCACGGCATTTAACAAAAATGAACTGCAGGTGATAAGAGATACGCTAGATGTTGAAGTCCATCAAATCAACATAGCATCCAAAACGTATGTAGGCTCTCTAGCTACAGCCACTAACGTGGGTGCTTTAGTCAGCATAGAAGCCAGCGACGAAGAACTAAAACTACTAGGTGATATACTCCATATACCTGCCTTCGTAGGAACCGTAAATGACGGCGTAAGGTTTGTGAGAAGCGGGATAATAGCCAACTCAAACGGCGCAATAGTAGGTTCACGAACCACAGGCCCTGAGCTTTTAACGATAACACAGGCTCTAGAACCCTGAAAGGCGTTAACAGTTATTAATTAATGAACAGAATAAGAAGGAGAGTAGGTAAGTATGTCGTCGCAGGAACAGATAAACAGGGCGGTTGCAGAGCTTCAGCTCCTAGAAAAACTAGTAGCAGACTACCAAACCCGCATCCTGACGGTAGAACAGACAATACGCGAGCATGAAAATGCTCTAAAACTGATTGAAGAGATAAAGAAATACGGAGGAGAGTCGCAGATTCTAATACCTATAGGAGCGGGTTCATTTGTAAAAGCTGAGCTGAAGAAAGTGGAGACGGTGCATATAAACGTAGGTGCTGGAGTGATAATAGAGAAGACGCTAGAAGATAGCCAGCAGCTACTTACCAAACGTAATGAATCTTTCCAGAAGTTGCGTGAGGTGTTATCTAAGAAGTTGGACGAGACGGTAGCTCGGATGCAGCAGCTTAGGCAATTTATAGAAGCCGCCGTAGCTCAGCAGCAGAAACAGCAGGGTGCATCCGGTAAAGGTTAAGCAAAGATGTTTGAGGGCCTTAAGAAAGCCTTCGCGTCGTTATCCGAGAAGGTAAAAACAACAACGTTATCGGAGAAGGAGATAGAGGAGGAGCTGGATAATCTATTCTACAGGCTTGTAGAGAATGATGTTGCTGTTGAGGTAGCTGAAGAGGTTCTTAAGGTGATTAAGGATGAGCTGAGAAAAGTACGCATACCTAGGTTTAGCGACGCTGCTGATGTGGTGGATTCGATAATTAAGAAGACGATTGATGGCATGGTTATGGATGCTGATATAAAAGAGGTGTTGAAGAGGGTTGGGGAGAATATGAGGAGAGGGAAGCCTACAGTTTTTCTCTTCGTAGGCCCTAACGGAAGCGGTAAAACCACAACTGTGGTTAAGATAGCTAACTACCTGAAGAAACATGGTTTTTCATCTATAATCGCATGTGCTGACACATTTAGAGCAGGTGCTATTGAACAGCTTAAGCAACTGGCTGAGAGGCATGGATTCTGGGTAGTGAGTCAACATTATGGAGCAGACCCTGCAGCTGTAGCTGTTGACGCTATAAGAAGCGCAGAGGCCAACAAAATACCCGTAGTTCTAGTAGATACTGCGGGGAGGACTGAGGTTGATAAAGCCCTCCTACAGGAGATGAACAAGATTAAACGTGTAACCCAGCCTGATTTCGTCATCTACGTGGGTGATTCCCTAGTAGGCAACGCCGCGGCGGAGCAGGCCCTTAAATTCAACGAATACGTGGGAGTAGATTATATAGTTCTAGCAAAGCTGGATGCAGACGCTAAAGGGGGGTCAGCCCTCTCCATAGCTAAAATCACGGGAAAACCCCTTCTCTTCATAGGGATAGGCCAGGAGATAAGCGATTTATCTGATAAACCTAAGGAAAAAATACTACACGCGCTAGGGCTTAATTAATATACTAGATAAACCTTATGGAGAGACATAGCAGGGAGTTGATGAGACAGCTGCTGAAGAACCAGACATCGGCTGCTCAAGCCAAAGGACCCCTACCCTACTTCACCCCCTCACATATACTTTACGCCGTAATGAAGATAGGGGACCTAGGGCCTATAGGTAGGAAACGTCTATCATCTGAGATGCTGCTGGGGGAGGGAACTATAAGAACCATACTTAACAGGCTTAAAAAACTAAACTTAGTGAAAGAAAGCAGGAGAGGTTATCTCCTAACTACACGGGGTAGGCGACTCTATAACGAGATAATATCTAAGGTAACGCATCCCGTAGATGTGGATTTTGAAACCCCACTAGGCTCTGGACATAGTGTAGCTGTATTAATCCACACAGCCGCTGAGAAAGTACGCATGGGGATAGAGGAGCGGGACGAGGCTATCAGAGCAGGGGCAGACGGTGCTTTGGTGCTTGTCATGCAAAACGGCGAGATCCACATGCCCAAGATAACTAACCTATCCAAAGAAAGGCCCAAACTGGCCAGCTCCATAGCCGAGAATCTAAAACCAGTAGAAGGTGATGTAATTATAATAACCTCTGCACGCGATAAAATAACCGCTAGATACTCAGCATTAGCAGCCGCATTATTATTACTGAAGAAGGATGGAGGAGGATAAGGGTTGTTTATTCACGATAGCGAGGAGGGGTTGCTGGAGAGGGTGTTGAATGGGGAGGTTAAACTGCATGAGCTGGATAGGATAACTGGGGATAGTAACACAGCTACCGCAATACGGCGTAGAGCTTTAGAAAAGACGCTCGGCGTGAACCTATCCCCTCTACAGGATAGCTTAGACTACAACGAGATAGTAGGTAGGAATTGCGAGAATACAATAGGAAGCGTTAAAGTCCCCGTCGGGATAGCAGGGCCCCTGGAAGTCAGGGGAGAATACGCTAAGGGCTTATACTACGTTCCTATAGCAACCACGGAAGGGGCTTTAGTGGCGTCTATAAACAGAGGATGCGCAGCAGCCTCATCATCAGGAGGAGTATACGTTAGGATTTTAGATGACAAGATAACCAGAGCACCGGTCTTTAAAGTTCCCACCATAGACAAGGCGTTGGAGTTCGTCAAATGGATTGAGGAAAACTTCAGCGAAATCAAGAAGGTCTTTGAATCAACCACAAAATATGGGAAACTACGTAATGTAGTTCCCTTCATAGTTGGCCGTACAGTCTTTCTTAGGTTCGAAGCCCCCTCAGGAGATGCTATGGGGATGAATATGATAGTCAAGGCCGTCGATGAGGTTGTGAAGTATATACGGAGTAACTTAAACTACGTAAGTCTAGTCTCTATAAGTGGTAACTTATGTACGGATAAGAAGCCAACCGGGGTAAACTGGGTTATGGGTAGGGGGAAGACGGTAACAGCTGAGGCGTTCATAAAAAGAGAGGTTGTGGAGAGGGTTCTCAAGACTACTCCAGAGGCTATTGAGGAGGTGTGCCTCAGGAAGCTCTACATAGGAAGCTCCAGAGCAGCCGCCCTAGGGGGATTCAACGCTCATGTATCCAACATAATCGCAGGAATCTTCCTAGCAACGGGACAAGACCTAGGGCAGGTGGTTGAAAGCTCCCAAAGCATAACCTACTGCGAAACGCTGGAAGACAGCAGGCTATACATCTCAACAACAATACCAGCCCTCGAGGTAGGTACTGTAGGAGGAGGAACAGAGCTACCGACCCAGAAAACAAACCTAAGCATACTTAAGGCCCAAGGAAGCGGAGAAAAACCGGGGGATAACGCTAAAAAACTAGCCGAGATAATAGCAGCCACAACCCTAGCCGGGGAACTCTCACTACTCGCAGCCCTAGCTGCCCACCACCTAACAGAAGCCCACATGAGACTAGGAAGAAAACAAAAGGTCTAAAAATCGGAAAACCACAACATTAAACAAGCCCTGGTAGTATAGTCCGGTTAGTATACGGGCCTGTCGAGCCCGTGACCCGGGTTCAAATCCCGGCCAGGGCGTGTTAATTACATTCTAAAATCTTCTTTTACTAAAGATCCTTAAAAAGGCCTTTGTAAAGGTAGGGTTCTTCTGGTTATTATAATTAAGAGTTCCAGCCGTTGTATATGGCTTAACGTCTTTCGGTAGTCTTCTGGTTTTGATTTCTGAGGGTTATCTTCTTTGTTTGTCTTTCTATA
>DQVM01000083.1 GCA_015661775.1 Candidatus Caldarchaeum subterraneum
GATAGTAATAACAAGGTTCCAGATATTCGACTTATCCGGCGGGCTTATCTCATCAACCGACTTCACATGCATAACAATACTAGATATCCTTGAGCTCTCAAACCCTGATGTAGATGATGCTGAATGCATATCCCTAGGCTCTACAGCACCTTACAAAACCACCAAATTCAACATCCCACCATCTTACGTAGATGAGGGGGTGGTAGTTCTAGTCTATATCCTACCTAAGGATCTTTACAACGTAGACCTACCGGTCATAAATCAGGACAGAGCCGTTATATACGATTACTATCTAAGAAGGTTTGGGGGAGGTTAGATGAGGATGTCAAAGGGGAGGGGGTTATCTAGTGTAGTTGGTGGGTTGATAATACTTATAGTAATCTTCTCAGTCCTCATCCCCCTCCTCCTCTACATAAACAGGTCAACCGCGATAGTTCACGTGGAGATGCTGAGCAGATATAACAAGGAGTTGGAGAAGTTTGAGGAGAACCTTGAGGCTTACTCGACAATATGCATGCTGGGAGGAAGCGAATACCTATGCATATACGTAGCCAACAACGGGTTTTTCGCAGCTAATATCTCGGCGGTATACGTATATGACCCGGAAAGCGGTGCACCTACCATCTACACCACACTCGGAGGCAACAAGATACTCCTCTCACCCCATCAAGAGAGTATACTAACGCTAAGCCCAATAGCCGCGGGAGAAGAGCTCTCGGTTAAACTAGCAACCTCAAGGGGCAGGGTATTAACTCCACCCAATAACAGGCTCTCCCTAGCAGAGCCTTACGCACCCCTAGCAATAACGTTAAAAAACCTAGTGACCGGTAGAAAATACGAGATAACTCTAACGGTAAAAGACGCAATAGATTACGTGGGCAACACGGTAAAGTTCGGCTGCATACCCGACGCAGGTGGATGCATAGAAACAACATCCACAAGTTTCATAAACAGGATAAACAACGAGAATAGAACGGTAATCTTCGTCCTGTTTCCCGGCAACTATACTGTCAGGGTTGTTGAGTACCAGTGGATAGGCGGGTCATGGACTCAGACGGATTCCCAGGAGGCTGACATCTATCTGCAGAGGCTTAGCGAGGCCGTCTTCTCCTTCTCAGGAACATCAGGCGGCATACCCCCCAGCTCCGCCTTCGAGCTAGGTATATCAGGCCCGCAATTTGTTGAAGCTGGAAGCAGCTTTGATATCCTGCTGTTCCTCAGGTATAGGATGACAGCCTCCGAGGCTGCTCGTGATGTTGATATCAACCTCTCCGTAAGCGACCCCGCATGCAACTTCGTCTACGGCAGCCCCACCACCAGCTTGGATGTACTGCTTCAAGGGATAACTGAGATGATAAGATACACACTAGTATGCCCCAACGATGGTGATGTAACAATAACAGCAACGGTAACCTTCACTGGAGAAAATACCGGAAACCAGTACGGGCCGTTTAACCTAAGCTGGTTTGTAACAATTGACTGAGAAGAGGAGAATTATGACGGAGAGGTAGGCGGTAACTGATATGTGATAATAAGATTTTGTTGATTTTCCTCTGTGGGTTGCTTGGCTTATACAGCCTCTAGCTGTTTTCTTCCCTAGCTTCTATAAACTTCTTCTCCTCCTCCGTCAGCTCAAGTATCCCGGCTTCGTGGAACTGCAGCAGGAGGGAGAGGGCCTCATCACTGTACTCCTCGGGTATTCTTTTGAGGAGCTCCTCCAAGCTGAAGTTACCCTCCTCATCCTTTATCCTGTATATCATGTTTATAGTGGTTGAGAAGATCTTCTCAGCGTATTCAGCAGCTTCTTCATCCTCGTCTTCGGAGGTTGGTGTTATTAACGAAACCTCATGGTCTTCATGTATCATGAGTATGAATAAGCCGCTTACAGGTTTTACCAGCCTCTCATACGCTATTCTAGCCATGCCGGGGATACTTATGCTAAGATAATATTTAATAGTGATTTCGTTAGAGTAGTTTAAGGTGGGGCCTTGGGAGTAAGCGAGGGGGTTGTTGGTTTTTCTTACGCCAGCTTCAGATGGGCTGGAACCAGGCTTCTGAAGGTTTTCCCCAGCTTACCTGAGAAGCTGGAGGTAAGCGGGATTAGAATCCACCCCGAGGCCTACGCATCGCTTACAGCCATGATTACCCTACTGAGCCTATTAATCTGCGCCTCGCTTGGGGTATTCATCTATCTGATGACGCAGAACATATTCCTACTAATAATCTTCCTAACCCTACCCCTCCTCATCTTCCTGATAGTCCTAACCTATCCGTATGGGCAGGCATCCGCGAGGGCCGCTACTCTGGAGAGTGAAGTACCCTACGCTGCATGCTACCTAGCGGTGATGTCAACAGGAGGGATATCTCCGTACACCAGCCTTACTAGGGTAGCTAAGGGGGATATCATGCCCCAGATCTCTAAGACAGCTAGGATTGCTGAGATGAACGTCAAGGTAATCGGGATGGACCCCGTCTCGGCTATTGAGAATATGGTAAAGGGGGTGCCGTCTAAGGAGTATAGGGATATTATGACGGGCTATGCCTCTACGCTTAGGATAGGAGGTGATGTGGTTCATTTCCTCATAAGGAAGACGGAGCAGATATTCCTGTCTAGGATGGGGAAGATGCGTATAGTAGGTGAGAGGATGGGGATGATAATGGAGGGCTACGCAGCTCTGACCATGATGCTCTCGATTGTAGTCTTCACAATATTCATAGTATCTAGGGCCCTGCCCTCGGAGTTCCTAACCATGCCCCAAGAAGGCTTCATCATGATAGCCTACGTAGTAATCCCCTTCCTCTCGATGTTCTTCCTCTACCTAGCTGATATCATGCAGCCCAAATACCCGAAGACGGATAAACGCCCCTACATAGCCTTCGCCCTCACAATACCATTCGCCATAGCGTTCTTCGTCTTGTTTGTAATCCCCTCGATACTAGAAGCCCTACAGACAATACCGCCGTTCAATATAACATACGAAGCTATAGTACGGTTCAGGGAGCTTATGAACCTGGAGCCGGGGTATGAATTCCCCATCTCACTAGCCCTGTTCTTTATGATCCTCTTCGGCCCCGCTATGGTGGTTCACGAGAAGTACAGTAAGGAGAGCTTCTCGCTGCTACATGGGATAACCCTATTCCTCAGGGACCTGACCGAGATCAGGAAAACAGGCCTAAGCCCCGAGAAGTGCATAATGGAGCTGGCCAACAAGCATTACGAAGCATTCTCAAAGCATCTTAAGGTTATAGCTAGGCAGATAGGCTGGGGCATGCCGCTGAGGAAGATATACCGGGACTTCACCCAGAAGGTCCATACATGGACCGCTAACGTCACCATGTATATCCTTATAGACGCCATCGATGTAGGTGGGGGTACGGCGGATACGTTGGAAACCCTAGCTTCGTTCGCTGAGGACCTTGAGGAGATTGAGCGGCAGAAGAGGGCAGCCTTGAAGCCTTTGATGATAATCCCGTACCTGACCGCTGTGCTGCTGATAATAGTCGTGATAATCCTTGTAGTGTTTATGAGGAACCTCCTTGAGATAGCTACGATATACATATCGCAGAGAGAGTTTATACACCTGTTCCTACCTCCGGTGGTGTTGATAGCTGCTATAAGCGGGCTGGTGGCTGGTAAGATATCCAGCGGCGTAACATCAGCAGGGTTTAAACACGC
>DQVM01000015.1 GCA_015661775.1 Candidatus Caldarchaeum subterraneum
CCCCCCGGCAGCCTCCCCCTTCCCTAGATAACTCTCTACAGCCCTTCTAGCAAGTCTCACCAACCTGCTACCCTGCTCCAGACTAAGCCTGCTCAACCCTCCTCCTCACCTCCTCCAGAATTCTACTTATATTCCTCCAGTGGCCGCCTATCCAATACTCTTTCCCACATCCCCCACACCTCCACCTCTTAGGGTTTACCGATATTTTAGTGAGCTTCTCGTTACACTCAGGGCATCTGGTTTCATCCTCGTCGAACCTAACCTCAATCCCCAGCGCTTTGACTAGGTAAGCTAGGGCCTCTACCGTGTCGTATGTTGGGAGATATACGCATCTCATCCCCTGCCTACTGGCCTTCTGGAAGAGTAGATTATCCCTCGTTATTATTACCCTATTTGAAGAGGATGCCTCTTTGATTAGTGAGTCGTCATTCTCTCCGCTGGGCCAGTAGGTTGTGTCGTATCCGAGTATTCTGAACCAGCTGAGGAGATGGCCCAGCATAGCGTCTAGTATTATCTTCAAGCCCCTTCGTTCTTTTTTGCTGCTTAGCGTTTCTCCATCTCCAGCCTGCATTCTTCGCAGAGTAGCTGGTCATCTATCCTGACTAGCATGTCAGACCATTCTCCGCATGCGTCGCAGTATCCCTCCTGCAGGCCCTCCCCTCCCCTGTTTACGTGAACCCCTTTTATCCTCAGCTGCTCCCTCACTATATCCAGTATCTCAGGAGTTACCTGCAGTATGTCTTTTAAGCTTATCATACCTGTTATCTTACCCTTATACACCACAACCAGCCTGCTGACCTTCATCTTGTTCATCTTACGCAGGGCCTCGTCTATCAGCAGGTCAGGGTCTGCAATATGGAGGGGGCTGCTCATAATATCCCCCGCCCTGACGCTACTTGGCCTCAGGTCGCGTGCAACCACCTTATCTACAATATCGCGTTTTGTTATTATCCCAACTGGTTGGCCATTTTTAGTTATTACAACACTCCCTATATGGTATTTCTCCATCCTGTCGGCTACTTTATCCAGCGTCTCCTCCGCATCGGCTTCGATAACTGGGCTGCTCATCACATCCCTTACCCTAACCTCCTCGGCCAGCAGCGCAGGCTTAACCATCGCCTTCCCACCTGTTAGGATTATAACTCCTACTAATTAAGTATGTTCTTCTCTTTCATAATAACGTGGCAGCGGCCGTAGGGTATCATGGAAGCCAGCACGTTAGTAAGTTTCTCCTCCACCTCCTTAGGAATATCCAGCTTGAAGAACTCTATAATTCTCTTAGCGGCTTCAGCTGCATTAAGGTTTCCCGGCTTTATCTCAACGTATCGTATCCCAAGTTTTTCAGCGGTGAGCTTAGGTATAGTAACAGCCCTAACCCTCCTTTCGTGTCTTTCTATGCTAACCGCTAGCGTTAGCTCGGCTGTCAGGTAGTTTCTCCTGCCGTAGACCATGAAAGAGCCTTTTGGGAGGAACTGGCCTGGTGGGGGGCTTAGCGAGACCTGCTCGGTTTTGACGTAGTATACCGTTGCGGAGCTTAGCCCCTCCCTCCATGCCCTGCTGTAGCATGCTGTAAACTGCGCTGTCTCCTCTATGCTTGCTTCACCCGCTTTTAGTCCCTGCTTCAGAATAGCCACGGGGGAGCCTCTTATCTCTGCGTGGAAAACCAGGTCATCATGGTTCATGTGCCTGCGTATCAACGCTATGTTGCTGCTCGCATCCTTACCGGCCACAACCTCTAGACCCTCAGATGTTATAAACCTCCTAATCCTCTTGAAGCCTCCTTCCACAGTTAACGAAACCCGCTCTTGAACCGCAGCATGGATATCTGGCCTAATCCGTGTAAGCCTATCCTCTAATTCCCTGAGTTTAGTCAGCAGGGAGCTTCTCTCACCCTGTAGCTTGTTAATCGTGTTTCTTATCGTCTTAAGCTCGTCATACATGCTCCCCAGCTGTCTCCACGTTGACGTGTCGAGGGCTAGGTTTAGAGCAAAACCCCTTATATCCACTGTAAACTTCCTTTCCCTCTCATTAACCTCTACTAGGTTTACGTCTCCGTAGCTTTTACTACCCTCTCCTTGAAGAGCTGTGAGGCGTATGCTCTCCACAACCCCCGCGTTTTGGCTTAGCGAGTTTATCTTCTCCTCCAGCTGCTTGGCCTTCTCGGATATCTGCTGTATCACATACTCCTTCTCAGCTATCGTTTTTCTGAGTCTATGCATCTCCTCCTCTATTGGCTTCCTAGCCTCCTCAAAGTGTCTCATCCTCTCCTGATACTCGTAAGACAGCTTGATGGCTTCGTTAAACTCCTGAACCTCAACCCACCTATACCCGCTCTCTTCCAGCTTCCTCAACCTGATTATAGATGGGATGACTTCACCGTCCCGTATGTAGATTAAGAAACGGGGGTTACGCATCTCGGCGTCAATCTCATTAAGCGCATCCACCAGCATGCGCTGTTCATGTTCATTAAGCTCTTTTACCTTCTTACCCTTTTCAACCCCCGCTCTATGCAGCAGCTCCTCGGCATACTTACCGCCCAG
>DQVM01000073.1 GCA_015661775.1 Candidatus Caldarchaeum subterraneum
ACCAGACGAGGGCCGTCGCGGGGTAGCGTTTTTATCCTTAAACCCTCTCGCAACATGCTGAGGTAGGGAGGATGCCGATAAGAGACCCTGCGTTAATCCAGATAGCCCAGCGGAGGAGGATAGTGGTTAAGATCTGCAGGGAGTGTGGGGCTAGGAACGCTGCTACTGCTGAAAAATGCAGGAGATGCAGGAGCTACAACCTTAGGTGGAAGAGGCGGGAGATTAAACGCTAGAGCCTGCTTTTCTCTACGATAGCCTAAAATACGGTGCTTAGCCTCTTCTCGGCGAGACTCCTTGCCGCTTCGCATGCTTCTTGAAGGGTATCTGGAGCTTAGCGGAGACGTTGAACGGTATGGCGATGAGCTCAACTCCCTGAGGAGCGAGGCGATGGAGCTTCTCCTTAGAGGAGCGCCTCAGGACAAGCCGGAGGAAGGGGCTAGGCTGGAGGAGCTTAAACCCGAGGGGAGGAGGATATACGTCAAGATATCTTCAGGCTCCCACGTAAGGGCGGGCGACGCCCTGCTGAGGTTCAAGAACCTACTAGCCACGAGGCTGGGGCCCAAGTATAAGCTGGGAGTCCGCAGGATACACGTAAACCTGCTTGAAATAACGGCTGGAAGCGGTGAGATAGACCTGGACGAGGCCCGTAAACTCCTTTCAGGGGTCGCTGAGGTGAAGGAGGAGGGGGATGCTGTGAGGATTATCTTCTCAGGTTTGAAGGAGCAGGATCTGCAGAGCAGGATGGTGGATAGGGCTGTTAAGCTGGTTAAAGCTAGGGCGGAGGCGGTTGCGGAGGCTGAGAAGCTAGCCCCCTTCGGAACGGTTCTGAAGCAGGGCCGGAGGAGGGAGGTTAAGTTCCTAGGCGAGGTTGCGAAGACCGCTGAGGAGCTGGGGTGGATAAAACGCTTCCCAGGCCGGGGGCAGTGGATATTCAGCCCCCCTATGGCTGCTCTGGTCAGGGCCGTGAAGGAGCTTATCATAGAGCATGTATGCAACCCCCTAGGTTTCCAAGAGTGGATGTTCCCCCGCCTCCTGCCCATGGAGGTGTTTAAAAAACTCTCAACATACGTGGAGCACCTTCCTGAGGGGCTTTTCTACGTATGCGCACCCCCAAGAGACCCCTCCGTATTCGACGACTTCAAACGCGAATACACCCTCAAACGCGAGCTTAGGGTTGATCTGCTGAAGAGGATTCTAGAGGAGCCTTCTTACGTGCTTGACGCCGTCCAGTGCCCGCCTTTCTACCAGTATTTCAGCGGTGAGGTTGTTAGGCTGGAGGACCTGCCTGTTAAGGCTTACGACGTTATGGGCGGCTGGACTTGGAGGAACGAGGCCGGGGGGGTTGAGGGGATTGTGAGGACCAACGAGTTTCTGAGGATGGAGATGGTCTTCCTAGCATCGCCTGAGGATGCCATCAAGATAAGGGACTCCGTAGTAGATGCCTCGATAAAGCTGGCTGAGGAGGTTCTGGAGCTTGAG
Source organism: Candidatus Caldarchaeum subterraneum (assembly GCA_015661775.1). GTDB lineage: Archaea > Thermoproteota > Nitrososphaeria_A > Caldarchaeales > Caldarchaeaceae > SZUA-1515. Next base: position 1,480 of record DQVM01000073.1, read on the forward strand.
TGGAGGCTGGTTGCGGGGGCGCCCTTCTACCTCTCCCCAGAGGAGGCGGGTAAACGCATGATAGACATCTCGTCGACGGAGAAGATACCCACCCTAGACGTAGAATGCTACCTACCGTATAGAGGCCCTAGGGAAACGGCTGAATGGCTTGAGGTAACCGCAGCAACCGTGCACAGGAGGTTTTACGTGGATGCGTTCAAGATTAGAGAAGCCCGGGGGAGGGAGGTGTGGACGGGCTGCGTGGGGCATGGTCTTACCAGATGGGCCGCAGCTATCCTAGCACAGCACGGGTTCAACAACGGAGAATGGCCTGAAGCTTTGAGGGAAAAAATAAAGCAGCTACCCCAACCGGCTAAGACCGTAACTTAACCAGCCATCTACCTCATCTTATCCGTATATACCCGTAAGCCTCCGTAGCGGATTCGAAGCAGTAATGAACTCTTCTGTATTCTCTCCTAAACTCCGCCACCTCCTTAGCTACTTCCTCAGGTTTCCTGCCGTGGATTATTATCTTTGTTATCAGCTCAGCTATGTGCTTCATCTCCGACTCACCCATCCCCAGCCTAGTCACCTCCTGAGTCCCCAGCCTTATTCCGCTAGGCCTCCTGTGGTCTGTCTTCAGCCTATAGTCTTTCGGTATCAGGTTGCGGTTTATGATTATCCCAGCCCTCTCCAGCCTCTCCTCAGCCTCCCTGCCGTCCATGTACTTTGTTACGTCAGCCACCACCGTGTGGGATTCCGTGAATCCCCTATGCTCGTAGAGAACCTCCACGCCGTTTTCGTACAACGCCTGGGCTAGGGCCTTGGAGTTCCTAACTATCTGCCTTGCGTATTCTTGGTAGAAGGCTAGTGCCTCGGCTAGGGCTATGGCAACACCAGCTACTGCGTGGAGGTGGTGGTTCGACAACAACCCCGGGAACGCTACTTGCTTCAGCTTCTCAGCATACCTACCCCACGACACCACCATCCCATGCTGCGGCCCTGCAAGGGTTTTATGAGTGCTCAGCGTCATGCAGTCAGCCCCTTCCCTCAACGGGTCTTGGAAGACCCCGCCGGCTATAAGCCCAGCCACGTGGGCAGCGTCATACACTAGGTAGGCGTTGTATTCATCCGCTATCTGCCTTATCTCCTTAACAGGGTGGGGGAAGAGGAAGACGCTGGCGCCCAGCAGGAAGAGCTTAGGCCTCCTGCCCTCCTCCCTCTCCAGCCTCTCCAGCCTCCGCCTAGTCCCGTCCACGTCTATCGTATAGTTCTCCTCGTCAAACTCATATCGCTCCACCTCCAACCCCCTTACTACACCAGCCGTCCCGCCCCATTTCCTCTTCCCGTGGCTTATGTGCCCGCCGTGGGGTATGGCTAGGGCCATCATTACATCACCCGGCTCCGCGAAGGCTGAGTAGGCTACTAGGTTAGCTACTACGCCTGATATGGGCCTTACATCCACGAACTCGGCTTGGAAGGCTCTCTTACCCAGCTCAACCGCGATTAGCTCCACCTCGTCTATGTATCTGCATCCTGCGTATAGCCTCTCGCCTGGCCAGCCCTCTGCGTATCTGTTTCCGAAGTCGCTTGCCAGGGCCTCCCTCACCGCTGGGCTGGGGATGTTCTCGCTGGCTATCATGGGTAGTGAGCTGCTGAACCAGCTGTGGTGCTTCTGCAGGAGGGATAGAACCCTCTCGTAAGCCTCCTTCGCCTTACCTACGCTCACCGCCTCCATGTCCTCCCGGTAGGTAAGCCTAAGCTGGATTTATCTATTGTTAAAGATGCTCAACGGCTCTAAGGCGTCTAGAATCCTGTTTAGTATCTTAGCGGTTAAACCCCAAACCACTACATCAGGCTCAGCCACGTAGCCTAGGGTGGTAAGCTCCCTCTCCAGCCTCTTGGCATATATCTTAACTACCCTCCTCTTCAGCTCGGTTAATGGAATCCACGTAACATCCTCCACCTCATAGCCTCTCCTAACAGAGGCGGAGCGGTTCTTCAAAACAGCCACGTAGGGCCTGACCCTCATATCAGGGGCGTTACGAGGAGTCACATCCTCCAAGCATCCCAGCACCTCAACATCACGCCCCGCATCTAAGCCGGTCTCCTCCCAAAGCTCCCGCACAGCAGTATCAAAGAGAGAAGAATCGCATCCCGACCACCTACCCCCTGGGAAAGCCACCTGCCCGGACCATGGGTCTCCCTCTGAGGTTCTCCGCCTTATGAATAAACACCGAGCCGGAGAGGGTTTAGAGAGGTCTAAAACCACCACGACAGCAGCGTTGTTAGTAGATAAGGATACACCCCGCTCATCTCCACGTACATTTACGGCTTTCTCCAGCCTCGTTAAAAGCTCGGTACTACCCATTACCCGCTACAGCGTAAATCTTTAATGTAATTATTAAAAAGGATAAAACACTATGGCGGCTAGGCCTACAGGGGTTACAATACTTGCGGTGCTGGAGATAATAGGCGGCATATTATCCCTTTTAGGGGGAGTAGGTCTTATGGTATTAGCCGGCTTTGCTGCTACCGTTCCTGTGGTTGGGATTTTCGCAGGTGTTTTAGTAGCTCTAGGAGCTGCTTTGACGTTACTTGGAATCCTATCATTCATAGTTGCGTATGGTCTGCTTAAAGGTATGGGGTGGGCTTGGATGTTAGCTCTCATACTATCCATAATAGGGGTGATAATCGGCGTAGTCTCGCTAGTCCAAGGAGGCGTTTCAGCGGTGGTAGGCATAATCATCAACGTTATAATAATCTACTACCTTACGAGGCCTCATGTAAAACAATACTTCGGAAGGCTCTAAACCCTCAAGAAATTTATTTTTTCAGAGATTGGATTACCTGTATTTGTAGTGCCTGCCGAATATGTCTTCTATCGGCTTACCAGCCTCCTCAGGCTCCACGTAGAGATCTACTATATCCTCTGGTTTGAGCTTCTCCGCCTCCTGCTTGGGGAGCCACTTCTTCTCCAGCAGGTATCGTACCCCCCACCTAACCTCGGGGGCGTCTATCTCGGATACTACAGGCTCGAAGAATCCCATGGTTATCATCTTCCTAGCTTCCTGCTCTGATATCCCCCTCGTGGTGAGGTAGTAGAGCTGCTCGTTGTCTATCTGGGCTACGCTGGCTGAGTGCGTGGCCTTAACGTCGTTGCTGAGTATCTCCAGACCCGGTATCGCGTATGCCCTGGCCTCTGGGCTTAGTATCATGGCGTGCTCCGCTAAGTAGGCGTTGGTGTTCTTGGCCTGCTGCTCTATGCCTATTATCCCCTTGAAGATTGACCTAGCCCTGTCCTTGACAACCCCCTTGGCTAATACCCTGCCCTGCGTCCCCGTCCCGCGGTGGATTAGGTTTGCGTTTAAGTCGAACCTCTGCTCCCCCCCTCCGAAGATTATCTCCAGGTCGTTTACTGATGAGCCGTCTCCCTCCATCCTGCTGTCCACCCTGACTTTAGAGACCTTACCGCCTATCAGGGAGCCTACCCAGGTTACTGAGCTGTCCCTCCCAGCCTCTACGCACCTCTCAGCTATGAACGTGATGCCCTCGCTTAAGTTCTGTAGGGCCGCGTAC
>DQVM01000027.1 GCA_015661775.1 Candidatus Caldarchaeum subterraneum
CATGTTAATAAATTTAGACAACCCTTGCGTAAACATAACCCCGTTTTCTACTACCAGCGTCAGCGCTTGGCAGAGCTGGGGGTCTTTCTCAAATCTGTAATCCTCCCTGTTTATTTGGGATGCTATACTCCCGGCGCTCCACTTCTCATCCCTTAGAAGGGATAAGTAGTAGTCGGTGTCTAGGGTTAGGGCCTTTCTGGGGTCTCCCAGCTGGTAGTTAAACCGTCTGTAGCTGTTCTTCTCAACCCCCCTTACAGCTATAGGGTATCTGGAGTAATCCTCCCCGTTCATAGCTACTCCTAAAAAATGTGAAGAATACCTATTTAGCATATCTATATCCGTATCTCCTGTAGCGGAGAATGAGCAGGGCATTTTACCTAGCTCAGGGCATAGCTGCTGGCATGCTATTTGGAACCTCATCAATAATAATCAGATTCCTACCCACGCTAGACGCCATAACAATAGGTTTCTACAGGCTAATCATCGCGATAACCATGTTAATACCTATCAACATACTACTCTTAAGGGAAACGCCTAGGTTCTTATCCGAGAATCTTCCTCGGTTGATTATGCTAGGCCTCTTGATAGGCTTTCACTTTATATTTTTCATATCAGCGGTCAAGTATACAACAATACTTAATACAACGGTACTGGTTAACACAACACCCGTTATTACGCTGGTTCTCTCGTGGATTTTCCTTAGGGAACCAACCTCCACACATAGGATTATAGGGCTGGTTTTAACGCTTGTTGGAGCATCATCTATCGCCCTCTTAGAAACCATCTATTCTCCGGGAAATCTTATAGGAGATTTGTTTGCTTTCTTGGCTGCTGTTTTCTGGGCTGTTTATCTTATGTTGGGGAAGCCGATAAGGGAGAGGGGAAACGTGCTTGTCATGATGCCTGTTATCTATTCTATATCTGCCATACTTCTAGCACTATCTGGGTTTGTTGTTAATAGCAGTATTCCCATACCCAGCTACAAGGAGCTGATATTCTTACTCGCTTTAGCGTTTCTCCCAACCGTTTTAGGACACACCCTGCACTTCTCCTCACTTAAACACCTCTCAGCCTTCCAAACATCAACGCTCGCCCTCTTAGAACCTGTGGTAGCTACTATCTTGGCCGCTGTGATATTCCTAGAAATACCTAACGCATTTTTCTACATAGGAGCTGCGGTAACCATGCTAGGGATTTACTTGGTCTTGAGGTGATTCAATAATACTTTAGCCGCAGCAGCATCCTGTACAGCCAACCCGACGCTCTTGAAGATGGTTATCTCATCCTCATCCTCTCTACCCTTCTTCCAACCTAGTATTATCTCCCCTATCTCCGCATATACGTCATCCCACTTCATTAATCCCCTGTTTACCGCCTGTATTATGTCTCCCGCTTCTTCTCTAGCAGCCTCCCGTGAATCTACCACAACCTTGGCGTTAGCCACCAAAGCTGGGTCCAGCTCAGCCATCTCAGGGGTATATGCGCCTATTGCTGAGATATGCGTCCCCGGCTTTATCCATTCTCTCTTAACAACAGGGGTCTTGGAGGTGGTTACAGTTATAATTATATCGCTGACCCTCGCCAGCTGCTCTCCAGAAAGCGACTGCGTTATCTCGCAGTCTAGAAGGCTGCTCATTCTATTTACAAACTCCCTAGCCTTTTCTTCCACTATGTCATAGACTATTATTTTCTCGGGTTTCATAACAGCTGTTAACGCCAGTAACTGCCACTTGGCTTGATAACCGCATCCTATTATCCCAACATACCTACTATCCCTACGTGCTAGGTACTTAACACCAACAGCCGTAGCAGCCCCCGTCCTAAGACCTGTTAAAACCCTACCCTCAGCAACTGCAAGAGCCTCGCCGGTCTCAGGATTTAGAATAACTACAGTAGCGGATACCGTAGGTAGGTTCTTCTCAACATTCTTGGGATACACCGTTACTATCTTAAGGCTGTATATATTAAACTCCGGGACATAACAAGGCATCAGCAGAACGTCACCCAAGTATTCTTTAATCTCCATACGTGAACGGACAGGCATTACAGCTTTACCAGAGGTAACGGCGGCGTACCCTCTCTCTACAGCCTCAACAACCTCACGTACAGGTACTATCTCCTCTACCTCAGAATCACTAACCACCCGCATGTAACACAAGTCTAAACGCTATACATAAAAACCTTGAATTGAAAACTGGAATAAAAGATAATAATTTTTTAAAATTAATTTTTAAGGAACGAATAAGAGTTGAACTCCTATATGCGTGGCGGAGATGTGAAAATCGTAAGTATAATAGTTGTTATAACTGTTATTTTACTTCCTTTCTTAACAATACACCCTACCTACCCGCTACATGGTTCTAATCCTCAGCATGGAAATCGGTATATTGTGAATATTGCCGAAGAAGACGTCGATTTGGCTTTAGAGGAGCTAGCTGGTGTGGGGAGTGTAACTTCAGCTATAGGGGAAGTGGTGGTAGTCGAGGCGGATAACCGTGAGGAGCTAGAGGCTCTCCCTTACGTAAAATCAGTAAGGGAATCTAGGAGGTTCTCGGTTAGGCTAGCCCGTAGTACTGTCGAGATACAGTCGGAGTATATGAATAGACTTACCAGTTTTAACGTGAACGGCGTAGATGGTAAGGGTGTTATAATAGGTTTCATAGACACAGGGATTGACTACCGACACCCTGACTTTTACTTCCCCAACGGAACATCCAAGATTCTTTACATATGGGACCATACAGTAGATGGAAACCCTCCTGAAGGTTTTGATTACGGATATGAATGCAGCAGAGAGGAGATACAGAGAGGGACATGCCCATCCACAGATACTAACGGCCACGGTACACATGTAGCAGCTATAGCAGCAAGCAGTGGACAGGCTCCGGGAGGGTATAAAGGAGTGGCTCCAGCTGCTTTGATAATCTTTGTTAAAACCGGTAGACCCGTCTGCGAAGACCGTTCATGGGCTTTCGACGAGGCCGAAATCCTAGATGGTGTGTATTATATAGTTGAAAAAGCCGAGGAGATGGGGTTGCCTGTTGTGATTAACTTAAGTCTGGGTACTGATATAGGGGGGCATGACGGAAACTCGGCCCTTGAGAAGGCTCTAGACTATCTTGTGGAACAAGGTAAAGCGATAATAGTTGCCGCTGCTGGAAACTCAGCCTCCGACGAGAGGCATATTATGGGAAGACTCGATGCAGGTGAGACTGAGATAAGCTGGGTCATACCCCCTAGAACCACCATATTCTCAATAGCCCTATCAATACCTATAGACAACAACGTCAACGAACTAAAGCTCATACCACCAGATGGAGAGGAGATAACAATACCACGTAAAGTATATGCTGGTGCCTCTAAAAAATTCAACTTCAGCGTAGATCTCTACACGTTTAACGCTAGAGATGTATGGATTCTAGATTTTAACATAAGCAACTCATGGTTCTGGCAAGATAGTTTATGGAAATTGAAGATATATGCAAATAACACGTCTAACCAGTACTTCCATGCATGGATTGAAAGTAACACGTGTAGCTTCGTCTTTGAAAGATTTCAACCCGGTGATGGTTATGTTATATCAGATGATTATACTGTTTCTATACCAGCTTCTGCGAGGTATGTTATAGCTGTTGGGGCTTATGTCTCGCGGAGCAAATGGGTTAACTACGCTGGTGAGGAGATTAGTATAGGTAAGACGGTGGGGGAGATTGAGAGTTTCAGCAGCAGGGGCCCTACTTTAGACGGTAGGGTCAAGCCAGATATAACAGCGCCGGGCTCAGTTATCATAGCGGCTAAACCCCTTAACATACCTCTAGGGCCGTATGACGTAAGCGAGTACTATACCCCTAGACGGGGAACCAGCATGGCTTCACCCCATGTAGCGGGGGTGGTTGCCCTGATTCTACAACTGGAACCCAATATAAGCTATGAGGAGGTTGTGGATATACTTCGCAAGACGGCAAGAGAAGACAGGTTCACAGGAGAGATACCTGAAGAAGGGTCTCCAGTATGGGGTTGGGGAAAACTGAACGCCAAAATAGGAGATGTAGTAAGGCTTTACATCAAAAAACACAAAAACGCCTCAGGATTAATTATACTGAACAACAACAGCATAATCTCCCTAGATAAGCTGGGTAATGAAATTAACATCTTCACCCTAAAAAACAGAGCTACCAACATAACCATAGTGTTGAACAACACTTTCAAAGAAGACGTAAGATACTATTCTACACCCGAGAAGTTAACGCTTCAACCGGGAGATATTGAGTACATAGAGATAAAAGCACAGTATAGAGTGAGAATATACGACCCTGATAATAGACTATTAAAACAGTTATGGGTTTCTGAAAACGCTACGATAAACGTGGAGCAGCTTCTCAATATAAACGACGCTAAGAACTTTTTTGTGCAACATCGGATAGGTGGTTTGGTAAAGTTTAATGAACAGCTTATAAAGGGTAAAGAGATAGAAATAACAGGCCCAACGGACATTAAAGTAATATTACTAGATGACTATACGAACCTGTTTATTACGTTTATTACCTTAGCTTCCTTAATGGTAACAGCATACATAATCCACCTTAGAAGAAAATATACGTTTATTAGAAATACAAACGGCGATAATGCTGAAGATGGACGTTAAGTATTATGTTGAGGTTAAACAGGCGGAGCGGGGTATGAAGCCTTCTAAGGAGGCTCTTGAAGTTCTTAAAAACGCGGTTAGCGGGAAAATGCTTAGTAAGATGAAGAAGGAGTACGTTGACTGCCCCGTGGCGGGTTCTCAAGTCCCCTTCGTAGATTGTTTCGCATGCGTCTCTTTCATACGCAGAGTAAAGGGAGTTGTACACTGTGCAGGGGTTGAGAAGCGTCTTAAAACCTGAAGAAGGGATTTAAGCATGTGGACGGGGATGTTTGCTGCGGGGTTGATTATCCTCATCTTCGGATTATTTCTAGACTTTGTCCTACTTCCGTTCGGATTTGCATTCACAGTAGCAGGTATTATAATCATGGTCCTAAGCTTCTTTCTCAAGCCTGCAGAAACCCCAGAACCGTCTAAGCCAGGCCATAAATTCTGCTGGTTCTGCCTCAACGAAATTCCAGTAGACGCTGAACGCTGCCCCGTCTGTCTTATGCGTCAGAAATAGAGAACCTCGGCTTATATAATAGCGTAAACCTGTAACCCAGCTCAGTCTCAAGAGAAAAGCTATCGTCAACATCCACTTCCATAATCTTTATCCAAATCTCCTCAGGGTCTATAGAATCTTTAAACCCTCTATGGACGTAAACACCTACTCCGCGGTCATCGCCTATATATTCATAACTGGAGTCAGGCTCTAGGTTTGTTACGAAAACGTTACTGTACCCGCAGCAGCCTGTGTCTCCTAGGATTATGTATATAGAGCCGTATCTCTGTTTAAGCTCGTTTATTATCCTGTCGAATAGTTGCTCAGATTCAGGTTTTAACCTTATCATCCCTGCAACTCCATTCACAGAGTGTATATTTTTATGTCTTTCCCGGAGTATAACGCTCCTATTATTCTTCTACCGATTTCGGAGCGTTTGTTTACCTTTACTATCCCCTTCTTCCCGACTGTTGCAGAGAATAGATACTCGTCATCTATGTAGATGTTTACTTTACCTCCCGCTGGTATGTTATCTAGCTTTAGGTTTAGGCTATTTCCACTTTCGTGTATCTCATATTCTACTTCCCGGCCTAGGCTGGGTATTCTAGGCTCTACGTCTATAGACACCTTTAGCTCATTCTGGAGCTTGCTTACCGTCTCTCCGCGTCTACCTATTATTTTTGGAATCACATCCCTGTCAACCCTCACAATAACCTTACTTGGAGAGACCACTTCTATCTCGGCGTTTTTGTCGAAGCGGGAGATTATTTTCTTTACTTTTTCATAAACTTCTTGGCTGGTTTTCTGGAGCTCCTCCTTAACCTCCTTAACTGGGATTATTACATTCTCTTCTCCGTAGGTGTATATCTCGTATTCTAGGTCGCCTGTCTCGAAGTCCCTCACCTCTACAACGGGCCTGGCTAGGTCTGCTTCCGTCATTCCAGTAGGAACTTTGACCACTAAAGTTAGTTCATAGACTTTCTTCACTTGCCCGTCTTTTAGGAATATTACCGTGTCGATTATATGGGGTATCATGCCCAGTTCTATTCTTCCTATGAAGCGTTGGATAGCGTCTACTGGGTCGCTGGCGTGAACTACGCCTATCATCCCTACTCCGGCAAGCCTCATATCTGCGAAGATTTGGAAATCCCTGCTCCTTCTTATCTCGTCGAAAACCGAGTAGTCGGGTCTGACTAGCAGAAGTATCTCGGCGGTTTTTTCGAAATCACCCTCCAGAGGCCCGTACTGCGTAATCTCAGGCGGAACCTGCAGGTCTCGCGGCGATTCTAGGGTTTTTACTATTTTCCCTTGTCTGCTGTAGAACTCAGCTAAGCTGGCTGCGAAGGTGGATTTTCCACTACCTGGAGGGCCTGAAATTAGTATTCCCTCCGCTTTCTCCTTTAGTCTCCTTAATAGCTTTTCTGGAAGCCTGTAATCTTCCAACGTAAGTTTAACGATGGGTCTAACTATAGTTACTTCTAGGCCATCTGAGAACGGGGGCCTAGCTATAGCAACTCTGTAATTGGACAGCTGAGCAACCATGGCTCCGCTTCTCATTATCTCAACTTCTCCAGCTACCCTAGCCCTCTCGGTTATCTCTCTGATTATAGCGTTAAGCTCCTCAGCCGACATAGGTTCTTCTTTCAACCTTACGAGGCGGAACTCTCCCGGTTTTCCCCTCTTAGCCATAGGAGGTGCTCCTTCCTTAAGATGAAGACTAAGGGTGTCTGGTGTAAAGTAGTTCTCAAACGAGAGAACCTGAGGAATCTCATCGGGGGGGAAGTACTTGACTTTTATCCCCTCAGCCTCCGCCACCAAGGCTTGGACATAATCAGAAGTATAAAGCACGGCCTCTTCTCGTTTTGCCAAGTCTCTTATTATAGCATCTATCCTACCGCTCCTCGCCAGTCGTATATCCTCTAGACTTGGCCTTTCACCGCCGAAGGTTATCTTTATTGGATAACTCTCTGAAAGTTTCCTTAGTTTTTTAATCTCGTTGAGCCCTATGAATCCTGTTTCCCTTCTCTTGGATGCTTGTGCCTGCAGCTCATCCACCGCCGCTACGGGGATTATTATCTCAACATCCCCTAGTTCTCCTGATTCGATAAGCTGTGAAAGTCTCCCATCTATGATGACGCTGGTGTCGGGGACTATTTTCAATCTCAGCTCCCAACACTCTATCCTGCGCTGCTATGTTAAAAATCTGTAACTGTGGATAGCTGTTCTAGGATTTTCATAAGCTCTAGAGGTTGTTTGATAACTGTCTTAGCCGAGTTCTGGAGCAGTCTCTCTCCATCGTGAATCCCGCCTTCAACACCTATGAAGGTGACTCCAACCTCTTTTGCAGCCTTTGCGTCGTGGACGCTGTCACCTATGAAGAGAATTTCAGAGGGCTTCGCGTTAAAGACCTTCATTACCTTCCTCAGCAGGTCTCCGCTTGGCTTAAGCCTCTCAACCTCCTCTCTGGTTATTAAGGCATCAACCTGCTCTAGCAACTTGGTTTTTCTTAATGCTTCCTCAGCAGCTGCTCTATGTGTGTTCGTAGCTACAGCTATCTTATATCCCCTCTCCTTAAGAAGGGCTAGTAGCTTATGTACTCCGTCTCTTGCTTCAGCCTCCCTGGAAGCCTCCAGCTCGTAACGTCTCATTATACTCAACACCTTCTCCTTAACGTCCTCCCGCATATCATCACCAAGCTGCTTAACCGCCGTGTTTATCATCTCCTGAACACCGCTTTGAGTTGATAGGCCGCTTACATCAACACCCATATCTGCTAAAGTTCTTATAATATCCAGCTTAGCGGCGTTTACGTTTAGTTTAAACTTAATCAACGTCCCATCCAAATCAAAGACAATAACCGCCGGCTCTTTCTTCATCACTATCACCTATTTAGCAAACCTAAATAAACAACCTGTAGTAATGTCTATAATAAAGGTGTCTTGAAGTGGGACATGCTGCTATCGTTGGGATTGGTCACTCTAGGTTTGGCAGAGCCCCTGATAAGCAGTTACATGAACTGGCTTGGCAGGCTATTAGGCAGGCTCTACAGGATGCTGGGGTTACACAGAGGGATATTCAGTTTCTTGTTGTCGGTAACGCAGGTGGGTGGAGCTCTGAGCTTTTACCCGCTGTTGTAGTGGGTGAATACGCTGGTTTAACGCCTGTTGGGAGCATGAGGGTTGAGGCTGCATGCGCGTCAGGTAGCGCCGCTTTAAGAGCAGCTGCAACAGCTGTAGAATCCGGGAAGGCGGATATAGCGTTAGCTGTAGGTGTTGAGAAGATGACAGAATCAACAACTATGCAGATAGTCGAGATGATAGGTAGGGCTGGTAGCTTCTTCTGGGAGTTTGAGCACTTCGGCCTAACGTTTCCAGGGTACTACGCCATGTACGCCACAGCATATATGCATGAATACAGAGCTAAGGAGGAGGATTTAGCAGCTGTAGCGGTTAAGAACCATTACTACGCCAGTCTAAATCCATACGCCCATTTTCAGAAACAAATAACAATAGAGGATGTTATGAAGTCCCGTTACGTGGCGTGGCCTTTGAAGCTTTACGACTGCAGCCCCCAAACTGATGGTGCAGCAGCTGTTGTAGTAGCCTCTGAAGAGATGGCTAAGAAACTAACCGATACACCTATCTGGATAAGAGCACAGGGTGTAGCTACTGGAACAGCCAATTTAAGTAAACGGGATAACTTCCTGAGCCTAGAGCCAGCTGTACTAGCTGCTGAACAAGCGTATAAGCAAGTTGGCATAGAGCGTTCACAGTCTTACAAATACTTCGATGTTGCGGAGGTTCATGACTGCTTTACGATAGCTGAGATAATAGCGTATGAAGACCTAGGATTCGTGGAGCGGGGACAGGGATACGCCCTTGCACGTGAAGGTGAGACGTATAAAGGCGGTAGGATACCTGTCAACCTAGACGGGGGATTAAAGGCTAAAGGCCATCCAATAGCGGCTACGGGCGTAAGCATGGCTGTTGAGTTGACAAAACAGCTTAGACAGCAGAATCCTGAAAGCCGTCAAGCTGACATAAAGAAAGGTTTAGCGGTTGCGCATAACATAGGAGGCACAGGCCACTACGCTTACGTAACTATCTTCTCCCTAAACAAGGATGTGAGGTTCACATAACTATGAGCAGCAAAGAGGAAATAGAACGTATGGTGAACCAATGGCTGAGGTTCGTGGAGGAGCTGATGAGAAACGAGGGGCTTCCGATAGTGCCGGATGAGAAGACAGGAGACCCTATCTGGGTTGATGTAAGGGATATGCGGTTCAAGTATCTTATTCCCGTCAAGCGTATTAAGAAGTTTTTCGACGGGTTGAGGGAGGGTAAGGTATATGCTACTAAATGCCCTGTCAAAGGGATATACTACTTCCCTCCCCAAGCTGACTGTCCAGCGTGTATGGATGAGAATGTTGAGTGGGTTGAGATAAAAGGCGAGGGAGAGCTGATAACATTCACCAAGATATTCATAAAACCATTTAGCTTTATGCATTATCCGGATTACATAGTGGCTATAGCTAGGATGGATGAAGGTTTTAACATTCTCTGTTGGCTTAGCACTGATAATCCTGAGGAGGTGAAGCCGGGTATGAGGGTTAAGCTGGTTGTTAAACGTAGAGAGCCGGAGGGATTCTTCAGCTACTACCTAGAACCCTCTACCCCTTCCTAGTAGCCGAGACTATGGTAAGAACATCTCTATCCTTCAGCTGATAGTCATTAGGCAGCCTAATACCCAGCCTAGCGTCCACCGCGTACAATAACCCCTTCTCAAGCTCGCTATGTATTGCCCTAGCCAAATCCCTAACAGTAGCCCCGCTAGGCATTAGATAAACATCAGGAAGAACATTACCAGATTTATCTGAAAACTTCGTAGGATCTGAAACAGGGTATACGGCATTCATTCTAAGCAACTTAAAGACACAGACATTAAGCGCAAACTGCACCCCAGTTCCCATATATTCCCCCAGTATCTTCTTGTCTATGAAGTCAAGGGCCCACTGTTGCTTCTCTGTCAACTGGCTTTCATCTATTATTTGAAAAACCTCCTCACCGGGTACGTATTTTATCAACCCCTTCTGAACAGCTCTTTTCAGCGTTAACTCAGCCTCAGCACTAGCTGGAACTACTATTTTATTCACCAGCTGATCTCTAAGTATTTCATAGTTCTCCTGAGCTGGTTCCAAGTCCATCTTGTTAGCAACTATTATCATAGGCTTAGCCACATCCAGCAGAACCTCGGCAAACTTTCTATCATCCATGGGTGTCCAATTCTCAAAATCCTTCCTCTCTAAACCCGACTGCTTAAGAGCTGTCTGTATATGTTCTTGGTTTATTCTAGCTCCTTGTAGAAGGTCTGCCATAACCTCGGGTAGAGGCTTTCCTGATTTGAGATTTCTTGAGATTTTATCCTCTTGTCTTTCTATGAGTTTTGTAAGCCATAGAACCAGCTCCTCGTTGATGTCATATACATCTGCTAATGGGTTTCCTGTTCCCGGCTCGGTTAGTCTACCTTCCTCATCTACGCTTCCTGATGCGTCTACTATGTGTATTAGGGCATCTGCTTGGGAGGCTATGTTGAGGAACTGATTCCCAAGCCCCTTTCCTGCCCATGCTCCTTTTATCAATCCCGGTAGGTCTATTAACTCTATCGGTATGTGTCTATATCCTTCTATACAGAGAGAGTTCCTAGGGTTATCCTTTACACCTAGCTCTTTGCATACGCAGTGTGTTATTACGTGTGCAACTCCGTAGTTAGGTTGTTTAGTTGTGAAGGGGTATGTTGAAACCTCTGCAGATTGCATAGTAGCTGCGTTGAAGAATGTTGTCTTCCCTGTATTAGTTTTGCCTATAATCCCCAGCCTTACGTGCAATTTCTTAGCACCCTAGTCTAGTATTAGCATATGTTAGGGAAGGCTTAAAAGTTTCTGTTAAACTATTCTATCAAATCTTTTCAAAACTGAGGGTATGCGGTTTATTACATCCTCGGGGGTTATGTGAAAACCTAGGTCTTGATATGTCTCCTCTCCTACGAGTCCATTTATTCTCGCTGCTGCAACGGCTGCCTCAAACGGTGGTGAGCCTTTAGCTATCAACGCGGATGTTATGCCGCATAGTATATCACCCGTTCCTCCCACGGTCATGGCTGGGTTACCTGTTCTATTCACGACAACCTCTTCTCCATCAGATATGACATCAATATGGCCTTTCAGCAGTATAGTTATACCATGCTCCCTAGCAACCTGGGATACTTTAGAAGCCCGTTCCTCAACCTCCTTACCTAACTCTATGCCGAACATTCGTCTAAACTCCCCTGCATGAGGCGTTATGACACATCTCTTCCCTTTTATCCTAGGGAGTATATCAGGGATTAATGCTGAAGCATCTATGACTAATGGTATGTTCTTCTCATTTAGTATGGTGATTAGCGTTAGTAATCCCTTTGGGTTATCTACTGTCATTCCAGGCCCTATGGCTGCTGCACCTACGTTGGGGATTAAGGAACGTAGCCTGTAGGCGTTTTTTGTAGTTAGCTTAAGGTCAGGTAGGGGGATTACTATAAGTGAAGGGGTATAAGCCCTAAGCGCCGTTGCGATTTTCTCAGGAACCGCTACGTAAGCCAAGTCAACACCTGTTCTCATAGCTGCTAAGGCAGTCAGGAGAGGGGCTCCATGATAAAGCCAACCCCCACCCACAACCAAGACTACGCCATTCTCCCCCTTATGCGAATCAACACTCCTAGGAGGATAAGCCCTAGCTATATCATCATCGCTTGACTCCCTTATAGTCATAATTCCCTGATTCTGTTAATTGCTGGAAAATAAGAATATAATTTGAGAAAAAATACAAGCGCCCTGCCTATGGGGCGCTGTCGGCGGTTATTTCTTCTTGCCTCCCTGGGCCGGCGGCGCTAGGATTATCTCTATCGTGCTTATGTTCCTAGGCCTGCCGTCGTTGCCTACCCTGCCTTCTTCAGTTCCTATGTTAACCTTCTCTACAACAGCGTTCTGAACGAACCTTCTACGCACAACCTCAACCACGTCTACGGCTTTGCTTATCGCTCTTCCCCTCGCCTTAAGAACAACCTTCTTACCCTCAGCCAACGGCAGCGTCGTTGCAAGGACGTAATTCATGGCAGGTTTCCGGCCCACCAAAACGACGGATTCCTCGGCCATCTCTGTTCACCGAATTACAGCTATTCAATAGAAAAGTCATTAAATAAATTTAACGCGTCAGAAAATCAATCCAAAGACGAGTAAAATCAACAGAATTTGGCTTATTTCCTATGATAACCGTGTTTTTTAAGAATTCGGCGGAGAAGCTCAGTATATCCTCTTCTAACGCCGTGTTTCTTCTGGTTATCTTATGAAAGATGAGATGGGCTGCTGCGATTTCGGCGGAGGCGGTGCCGAGCGGTGATAAAAGCAGCTGCATCCTATTTATATATTGATGCTCTGGTTTTAATCTGTATTGCTTGTAGGAGAAGGTGGGTGGCGTTTTCTCGTTATGGATGTTGTTGGCCGCTACGTGGTACTGTAACTCAAGCCCTTTACCAAATCCTATACTAAACATAACTTGGTTATCATCTACCTTAATGAAGGCCTTTCCGGACTCGTTTTTACAACATTCCACATGTGAGGAGAGAATTATATCACCTTCATCAGCATACCTACAATCAACCACCACATCAAACGCTTTCCAATTGATTTTCCCCGCAAAAATAACCTCAAGCTCGTTATACGATGCTGCTCTTTCCAACGTGTCGGTTACCCTACATACGTAAGTTTCAAAGGGAAGCGTCAAGTCTACGTCTTTATCTACAGTTACGCAGCTTATCCTTCCCTCAGAGACGTTCTGATGCTCCACTCCTAAGAGCTCTAGATGCCGCTCTGTGAAGCAGTCAAAAATATTAACACCATAAAAACGTCTTGAACACGGGTCAAGAACAACATTATAACCAGCGTTTTTCAACAAAGTAGCTAAGGTTACTGCAGCGGGGTTTCCACCCCTCACCAGCACCCTCAATTCTTCTCCCTTACACCGGAAGTGACTTGATTAAGGTTAAAGGGTTTTCCTCCACTAAGGATTTCAGAACTTATCTTATCTCTCCACTTCCGAAGAAAAGCTAAGTCTTCTCTCTGTTGCCTAATTTCATCAGGAAGCATCCTAGGTATATCATCTTCGATAGGATACCATCTTTTACACGAGGGGCATGTTAATAATCCGCTTTTTATCTCCTTTGAATAACACACCTCACACTCCGTTCTCTCTAAATCCTTAACGAAACCACCATGGTATGAGCAGTATAGCTCGCATTTAACTATCTTTTCAGGAGGGGTTATTTCGTAAACTTCGAATATATCCAACTTAAGGGGAAAGTGTTTACATATAGGACATGCCAGCAGGTCTACGAGCCTGAATTTCATCCCTAAAGAATACTAAACTATAATAGGTGTCGTTATTATAGTTATTTCTTGATTTGCTGAAATGAGCGCCGAGAGGGAGCATCCTCAATTATCACCCATCCACCTGGTTCCTATAGTTATTTGCCTGCTGGCCTCATATCTATTTACGTCGTTGATTGTCATATCTAGGCTTAGCCTACCTCCTCCAGTCATAACCCCTGTCCAAGAGCCGCCGCCCACGGTTCCTGCTGAAGAAGCTTTGTCACAACCCGCTCCTTACATAAATAGCCTCATGATAATCTTCATAATGTTCGCAGCGGGTGTTGTTATAATCTATATACTGGCCAAGTATAGGAGGCTGCTTAAGTTTATCATCTACTTTCTAATTGGGTTGGTGACGTTCTCTACAACAGCTTTCTACACCTCATTAATAGCCTTTGTTTTTACACCATGGATCTTGGAGCTTTGGCTCTTCTTCACGGCTGGGGCTATATTCTTCGTAATATATTCAATACATAAGGGATACGAGACTCTCGCCATGCTATCGGCCGTCTATGTAGCATCTTCAGCAGGCTCTATAACAGGCTCTAGCCTCCCATTCTGGACTTCTATAGTCCTTATGGTGGCTGTATCCCTCTATGATGTATATATCGTCTATCGGGGATATTTGAAGAACTTAACCAAAGAAGATGCTCTGACGTTTCCAGGTCTTATGGTTGAGTTTAAGGGGATTACTGTAGGGCTTGGTGATTTCTTCTTCTACTCTATACTATCATCCTTTGCATTATCCAGCTGGGGTTTAATCTCCGCTTTAATGGCAGGCGTTGGCATAATACTAGGGTTTACGTTAACGATTTATCTGCTCCGTTACAGGCGTATACTACCAGGCCTACCTCTATCGCTAATTATAGGCCTGTCTCTGGCGTTATTAGGAAGTATTATTTTTTAACACTTCTTAACCTTGGGTTAATAACCGGCTCTAGGCCAAGCGCAAGCAGTACGAAGGTTAGGGAGGTGAATACTATTAACAGGCCTGGTGGGACTATCCACCACCAATATCCTGTGTATATGCCGCCGCTCCTGAAGCCGTAGTCAAGTATCTGGCCCCAAGTGGGTATAGATGGGTCTCCTAATCCTAGAAAACTCAACGCAGCCTCCGCAAGTATAGCGGCGGGGGTTGTGAATATCATCTGGGCGAAAATGAAGGGGGCTATCTGCGGTAGTATATGCCTGAACATGATGCGCCAACGTGAAGCGCCTAGAGCTATCTCAGCTTCAACCAGCTGGCTTGACCTAAGCTGCAGAACCATAGACCTCACGACTATAGTCAGTCCAGGCCATCCAAATGCTATGAGGATTGAGATTATCAGCCATATGCTGGGCTTTAGTATGAATACCAGAAAGATTAGTATCGGGAGTAGGGGGATGTTGTTTATAACGTCGGTTACCCTCTGTATAGCTTCATCAGTTCTCCCTCCTGTATAGCCGCTTACTATACCTAAGGTTGCTCCTACGGTGGTTGTTAATGTGCTGGTTAATACACCTATAAGCAAAGCTACGGGAAAGCCGAAGAGTAGCCCTACCGCTAAATCCCTCCCTAGAGAATCGGTTCCTGCCAATCCATATACCTTCCCGCCCATGACAAACTTAACGTAAGAAACAGTGTCTCTCTCATCAGAATGTATAAAAGCAACCCTAACAACGTAACGGCCCTTCAGCAATCTAAAGACATCACCAACAGGTTCTCCAAAAAGAATCTTCTCAACACCAACCTTACCAACTTCAGACGGAGATAATACAATACCATACCTATCATTAAGGAAACGACTGACCTCCTGCCACACCGCAGCCTCACCACTCAAGAATACCCTCCTCGGATTTTCATAAAACACACGATAAGGAGGATTTTCACCTGAAGGCGTTGAAGGTATGTAAAATATGAAGAAAACAACCTCTTCATCACCTGGTCTTGTTAAAGATGCAATAACTAAGGGAGGTTTGTTATAGTATGTTATGTTATACATTGTTAGAGATAGGAAGCTGGGGAAATCATCGTAGTTATACGTGAATTCAGCCGTGTAAATAGATGCGTAGAGACCTTGTTGATAGACTTCACGGCTACTGGGTTCTTTCATAAACAGTATAATATGCTCCGGCGGGTTATCTCCAGCTAGATACTTTATCCAAGCCGGAGGAGCGCCTTTAGGGTAGTCGGCCCAGTAAGTTGGGTCGTTCCAGTATCTCTTTCCGAAGTCAGCTGGGTATGTGGCTAATACATACACTGAAGCCCCTATTATAACGATGAGAAACATAATACCAACTTTTGAAACGTTGGAGGATATGAAAACCCGCCACGAGTTGCTGAGACTCATCAGTACCTCACCCTTGGGTCGAGAAGTACGTAGAGAACTTCCAGTATGAAACGTGTTATGATATAGATTAGCGTGAATAGGAATGTTAATGCAACTATAAGAGGCTCGTCGAATGCGGTTATTGCCTCGTAGTATAGCCTCCCCATTCCTGGCCAGTTGAATACGGTTTCAGTCAGTATAGCCCCCCCTATAGAGCCGGCTATGCTAAAAACAACGTTAGTCATTATAGGCGGGGCAGCTGGCCTTAGTATATAACGCCACATAACTATCCTCTCAGGCAACCCCCTGACCCTAGCTGCCTCTACGAAATCCTCCTGAGCAACATTCAGCACTATAGTTCTCGATACATATATCCAGCCTCCAAGTATAGCGGTTACTAACGTAAGAACAGGCAAGGCAGCGTGCCGCAGCAGGTCTAACCCCCTCGTAAACGGGTCTTCAGGAGGAGGTGTACTATACATCCCCCCCGGTGGAAAGATTCTGAAATAAAACGAGAAGACTAGAATAAAGATTATTCCCGTCCACCAAGAAGGCATGGCATAGGATATAGAGGATAGAAAGGAAACTGCCCTATCGAGTCTTGAGCCTGCTTTAGTAGCTATCTTAACTCCTGAGAAGATTCCAATTAACGCACTTATGACAACAGCCGTCGTTATCAAAACAACGGTATTAGGTATCCTCTCCAAAACAATAACCGCCACCTCGTTACTGCCTGAGAAGGAAGTTAATGACCTTGATTTTCCCAAGTCTAGTGTCAAAACACGCCACACCATGTCAGGAAGCCTCAGATACCAAGGCTTATCCAATCCAAAAGCGCTACGGAGCTCCTGACGGTAACTCTCTATAGCTTGCTCAAGCTGAGCGGGGTCTTTAATCCTCTGCGACAGCTCCTGACGTATTTGCCTAAGCTGTTCACTCACATACGCCTCCAGAATCCTATCTGAAACACCAGTAGCACCCAATACTATTACAATCAACGACAAGACAGCGAGAAGAACTATAACTAGAGTAATCCCCTTAACCAGCAGGGCCTTTCCTACACCCATCCCCCAGATAAATCAGCGAAACCCATTAGTTAAAGTTTGTTACATAAACAAACAAATGAAACCCAATTTCATAGCTTCTTCACTACAACTAGCGCTTATGCTGGAGCTAAGCATAACACCAAAACCAGGCCTTATAGACCGGAGAACCTACAACGGCACATACGAACAATACCTAGCCACAATATCCATATTATACCCTTACTTCTACGAGGCCGCCTCCAACAAAAACAAACCGCTAGGTAGTATAATAGAGGCTGCATGCCTAAAAATGCTAAACTCACAACACGGCGGAAACACCCACCTTGGCACTATACTACTTCTCATACCAATAGCAAGAGCAGCCGCAAACACTAAACAATATAAAAAACTAAACAAATCACTAAAAAACACGATACTCACTATGAACCATGAAGATACAACTAGAATATTTCAAGCGATAAGAACCATAAAACCTGGAGGTTTGAAAAGAGTCGCCTATCTAGATGTTACAAAAGAAAAAACATACAAACGAATTCAGAAGGAAAAAATAGGCGTTATTGAAGCTTTAAAACCTTACGTAGAATATGATGTAGTAGCACATGAGTATATAACAGGATACTCCTTAACCACAGCTGGTTATGAATTTTTGAAAAAGGAGATAAACGTTCAAAGAAGAAATATTAACGATGCAGGTGTGGTAACGTTTTTAAAACTACTATCCGTTAAACCGGATTTCTCCATAGCTAGGAGATTCGGCATCACCTACGCTAAGCACATCTCAAGGTTCGCCTCCAAGATACTGTTACACGGATGTCTAGAAACAAGCCGTGGAAGAAAATTACTGTTTGAACTAGATTCAAGGCTTAGAAAACAAGGAGTAAAACCTTCATCAACCGTAGATGTGCTGGCCGCATCTATATCAATGCTAACCCTACTAGGGTGGAAACCATGAATACCCACGAAACTACGCTTAAAAAACTTGGCGTAACAAAAGGTATAATCTACGAAGCCATAGCCACTACATATAATAAACACCAAATCCCAAACGCAGCTCCCATGGGGTTCACCTACAATGGGGAGGATATCGTTCTAAGACTCTTTAAAAATACCCAAACATACAGCAATATACTAGAGACAAGATTATGCACTTTAAACCTATGCAACGATGGGACGCTCTTCTTCTACGCTGCGTTGAAGGAGATAGATGGTGAGAACATTATTTTAGAGAAGAGAGGAGGGTGGTTTCATCTGAAGGGGGCGGGGGCTTGCATAGATTTAGAGGCTAGGGAAATTAATAAGATAGATGTTGAAAGGGATTTAGTTATTTGCGAAATTAAGAAAGTAACAGTATATGAGCAGTATATGGGTAGAATAGCGTTTACACGAGCTGATTCAGCGTTATTAGAATCTACTATACACGCTACACGGATTCCAGTATTCTTGGAAAAGAACGATATGGAGAATGTTAAGCATCTTATTGATATGATTTTCCATTACCGTAACGTAATAAATAGAGTCGCTCCCAAAACTAGGTATGAAGAATGTATGAATAAACTATTAAGGTATGTGGATGATCTCTTAGGAAATAAAGCTCTTCAGGGTTGATATAGAGAACGTATAGTTTCTAGGTTTTTTACGAAATCCCCTCGCTCATCCTCCGGAGTTTCAAGTATCATAGGTTTATCTCTTACGGCTTTATGGTTTATGAAGTATTTGAAACCTCTAATACCTATGTTCCCCATTCCTATATGTTCATGCCTGTCTAGGCCGCTTCTTAACCCTCCTTTCGAATCGTTAAGGTGTATAGCATATAGCTTGTCTAGTCCGATTATTTTATCGAAATCCTCTAACGTGGCTTCGATACCCTGTTCGGTGCTTATGTCATAGCCTGCGGCGTATAGATGGCATGTATCCAAGCATATTCCAACCCTGTCTTGATATTCTATCTTGTTAAGTATTCTCCTGAGGTCTTCAAATAAACTTCCGCAGGAGTTTTTCTGTCCAGCCATGTTCTCGAGTAGGAGGATAGTCTTTGAGTCTGCTTTTGATAATGCGTTATTGCAAGCCTCAGCTACTCGTGTTATTCCTTTCTCAATTCCAGCCCCTAAATGGCTTCCAACATGAACAACTAGATACTTTAAACCTAGCTGCTCGCTCCTTTCAAGTTCAAGCCTTAGGGATCTTACGGACTTAGTGTAGATATCCCGTTTAGGAGATGCTATATTCGGTAGGTAGGGCATATGGGCCATAGCGACTTCATACCCGTATTCTCTTAACTTCTTCCTAAAGTGCTCAACCTCATCTTTACTCAGTTTCTTATACTCCCATCCCCGTGGGTTGCGTGTAAATATTTGAAAAGTAGTGCATCCAAGCTCCTTGGCTCTATCGACGGCAAGGTCCACCGAACCCGCTATAGATACGTGAACACCCAGTAACATGCTGCTGTTATTGCGTATTTTCCTCACATTTAAATAGCTTAAACTAGTGTATATAGTTGGTGTGTTTAAAAACGTCGCCAAGATGGCTAGATGCCCGCTGTGCGGTGAGGAAGTAAGCTGGCGGGATAAAAAAGTGGCTGAGTATGCCTGTTTATACGTATGTGTTAGGCTTATTCCGTATCCTGAGCATCTACTAGCTAAACATAGGGAATACTTAGAGGCGGCCGGTAAGGTTGCTAAACCAGTATTTTACTCGGCTTCGGTGTTTACGTTCATGTTCATAACCTCCATCCTAGCAGTTAAACTACCCATAGTAGTAACTTTGGTTTTCGGTATTTCAGCAGCTTCGTTATGGATTTTAGGAGCTTTCTTGAGGAGGAGCCTTCTAGCGAGGTTTAAGACTAGGTAGTTGAGGAGGGTTCTTTTTGTTTCCGTGTTATATCCCTTATGATTAGTATTAGGTTTATTACTATAAGTATGCCTATTAAGACCGGGCCTATGGGTGGGCCGTTCTCCCCCCTCAGGAAGAGTGATATATGCCCAAGTCCAGTCCAGCTGGGTATTTTAAACCCCGTCCACCGGCCTATTATATGATCAGGCGGTACGGGGCTCCAGTAGTCTGCAACAGCGTTTGCATCCCCCTTTGTAACAAACCCTCCCTCAACCCGCTCTATAGCTCTATGCACTATTATAGCGTCTCCCCTTCCCTTATGCCCTGGCCTGAAGAAAACTATGATATCACCATCCCAAGGTGATGCGTATATCTCGTTAGGATCGACGGGGGTTATGATTATGATGTCACCTACTTGTAGGACTGGCTCCATACTACCGCTTTTCACCACCAGTATTGGATAGGTTATACCTAGTGGGGCGTGGAGTA
>DQVM01000091.1 GCA_015661775.1 Candidatus Caldarchaeum subterraneum
GTATAACCTTCCTAACCTGCCACTTTCCATCCTCTAGGAACCAGAGCCAGATAGCGCTTGAGAGGTCTTTCGTGTTAACTACAGTATTTACGAAACCCTTTAGCTCCGTGGGGTTATGGTAGGGCCTAAGCTCAAGCACCATCCTATCATCCTTGCTTAGCTCAACATCCTCTACATGACGCCTCTTAGCCAGATCCCAGAAGTGTATCTTATTCCCATACTTCCCAGCCAGTAACGCATCTAGGTCTACGCCGTTCTCGAAGTAACGTGGTGTCGTCCATTCGCTAGTTACCATAATGTCATGCGCTATGTGCCACCAGAAGTCGTAAGCTAGATATTGACTCCCTCTACTAACCTCCCATCTTCCAAGAACCTCAAAGCTGTAATGGTCTAGGATAAGTATACCCCCTGGCCCCTCCGAGTCCTGGCCTCCTAAGGCGCTGATGTATATAGCATCTGGGCCGCAGTGGACTGTGTGCAATCTGCTGTATCCTGTTCTAGAGGTTACTTCTTCAGGGCTTATTATCTTTTCCAGCTTTGGATTTCGTGGATCTTGCTTCGTGTCAACTATGTATATTCTGGATGAGCGGAGGCCTGGTATTATGAGGTAGCGCCTCTCTATATGGGGTTTAGCGTATGGACAAAGGGCTGAGCTGCATGCATTCCAGCCGAAGTGGTGCAGCTCATCTCCTACGTTAGGCATCTCCAGTCTATTTATTATCTTACCATAGGTTGGAGATTTGGGATCTACATCCACTACAGCTATGAAGTCGGGTTTCTCAATTCCCGTCCCCGTGTATATGCTCGCTACGTATGCTACGTCCTCAGGCGGGGCCTTCATGGCTTCCCTCGGCGATGGATAGAGCGAGGGGTCTGGAAGTAGTTTAGCCATGCCGAAAAATTTTATAATAGATTAATCGTTAATTAAATTTTTGTAGTAAATCAAAATTTTGTTTTAAATTTTTATATACAACTTACCATATTATATAAAATTTAAAATTCTTCCAACACGAGTCCTTCTGTTACGTAAACTCGCCGTCTTGAATATAAGATAATGATACCTCTCATTCTAAAAAGCCAAGACGTGCTAGGGTTGATGCGCTATCGAAGAATTAGACATTTTCATTAGAAGCGAAATGAACTCGCCGTGTCTGTTCATGAAACAATAGAGTTTAGTGATTTTCTAATATTTTAGATGGGGCGGTAATTTTTTCTTATTATTACGTCATATTTTTGGGTAAAGTTTTAAAAACAATATATTGTGTGAAGATTTTATGTTTTCGAACAGGTTTCAAAAACTAACTGCTCTATTTTTGCTTCTCTCTGGGATTTTCGGAGTTTACATCCTTGTTGAGGATGCGTTAATAGGCCCTCCTCAACGTCTTTTGTGGGCTGATAACTGGATATGGGCGCCTGTGCCCCATGCTACTGCTTTGGTTGTTATGGTGTTGGTTGATTTTGCTGTTGCCGGGTTGGTTTTTGCTAGGCCTGAGAAGTTTGTGAAGATAGGCCTGCTCTGGGGCTTCTTGCAGGTGCTTGCTATGCTGCTAAACCCACTAACAGGCTCATACTATGTAGAGGCGCTGCTTAAGGCTGCTGATGAGAATCCCCAGCTCATAGTCCCGGCGGAGCTTCGTGACTTTCTCTTAGGGATGGACCCTGCTGCGCGTAGAAGTTTCTTAGAACAGGCATTTAGTCCGCAGTCGTTTGCGGCGTATCTCTTTAACATACCTGGGTTCGTCGCTAGGCTCGTCAGCGAGATAATAGTGGTGGTAAGCGGTTTCTTGGCTTTAAAGTCTAAATAAGAACATTAAGATGAAGAGATACTATCTACATCTTGTTTGGCAGCTTGCTCTTAGGCTCTCTATTGGGTTTTACTGGCTTTACTTTGCGAGTCAGCGTTGGCTTAGTGTAGAGTGGGTTGAGGGTCTTCTCAAGACGGCTGCTGAAGGAAACTACGTGCCGCTATACGGTGATATTCTACGGGCAGCTGTGGAGCTGGAGTGGAGAAGCCTTGCATGGACAATAACAATAGCCGAGACTATTGTGGGGCTTATGATAATTCTAGGCATCCTAGTCAAGGTAGCTGGAGCTACGGGGGCTTTGATAGACCTAAACCTATTGATGACATTCGCATTCTGCAGCTGTCCATGGAATGAGAACGAGTTTCCACTCGTCTTCTGGTTCTACTTCGCCCCTATGCTGCTTAACATGCAGCTAATAGCAGACAGATCAGCGGAGGTAATCAGTGTTGTACGTCTTTTTAGGAGTATCCCAGCAGCTCGCGTGTCTCCCTCCTAGCCTTAACTAAGTACATAAACGTGAGAGCAAGCCACATAGCTAACGTGGGGATTGTGGGGTATTCCACGAGCATACCCCCAGTTATTATTACTATACCAATATACTGTGGATGCTTTATGTAGCGGTAGATCCCCCAATCAACCACCTTTCCACGGCCAGCGTAGAGTGTGACGTGCCCTATTATAACAAGGGCTACTCCTGAAGTTATTATGAGGGCTGAGAGGAAATGCGCTTTTATGCTATCTATTATGCCAAGTGTAACCCATAGATGTGCTTTCTCTAAACCGGGTCTTCCCAATAGCGGGAAGTTAGCGCCGAGTAGTGCGTTTATTAGGTAGAGGCTTAGGGGGAAGCCGAACATCTCGAAGAAGAACGAGACTATGAATGCTCCGGCTATGCCGTAGTCTTGTACCCTCACCTTCCGTATAGGTAGGAGTCCAGAGGTTATGAACGACAGGAAGAGCAGAGTCATGAAGATGAAGTAATCCCACCTGCCGAAGCGGAATTCAGGGTAGAGTAGTAGAGACGTTGTAGCAGCTGCGAATGATAATCCAGCAACGCCCAATAGTATCTTCTCAATAGGCTTAGCGTTTAAGAACCTCCCAATAACCACGGATTGAAACCCTACCAGCGATGTTACTAGAAACACCTCACGGCCAGGGTATAGGCGTATCATGTGACCAGCGTAAAAGAGGAAGAAGCTTACGAGCATCACAGCTAGGCCTAGGTATATCAATAAACGCGGAAGAAGACCTAGAGCTACGTAAGGCTTCTCACCGCTTCCCAAAGAACTTCACAAAGATACTGCAGCAGATGCATATATTACTTACCCGTAAAGACATGTAGCAACTATATTTATAGAGTAGTTTTCTTTAGTTTCTAGTCTTCTTTTTTGTTCTTATTCATTATTGCTTTTACAGCGTTGTATACGTACCGGGCTATTACGTCTATTTCGATGTTTAGCTTATCTCCGGGCTTCTTTCTCCCTAAGGTGGTTACTTCTAGTGTGTGTGGTATTAAGGCGACCATGAAAGCTTCATCTTGGACATCTACTATTGTTAGGCTTACGCCGTCTACTGCTACGGAGCCTTTAGGAGCTAGATAGACAGCATACTCCCGAGGGGTCTTTATCCACATCTCCCTAGAGCCGTCGGCTAGTTCTCTCACCTCCCTTACCTCGCCTACGAAGTCTACGTGCCCCAATACTATGTGCCCCTCTATAGGCTCACCAGCCCTTAAGCTCCTCTCGAAGTTCACCATATCACCTGCTGATAACATAGATAGGTTTGTTCTGTTGAGGGTCTCTAGCATGATATCGAAGCTCAGCTCGTCACCGTTTACCTCAGTGATGGTTAGGCATACACCGTTTATAGCTACGCTGGAGCCTATTGACAGATCCTCAGCAGGGCTTCCAAGCTTTACAGACAGTCTTACGCATCTACTATCCTCTCTAACTACCCTAGATACTGAAACTTGACATTCAACTATTCCGGTGAACATCTAGTTAGCCCACTTATGGCGTTGTAGATATAGTTAACTCTCTCTTCCGCAAACATTCCCATAGTTCTATACTGATGGGTTTACCTAGATTCCTGCATGTAGCCTTTCTTCTAAATATCAGCGGGGTTATTTTGGCTATTCCTCGATATAGTGTATATCGCCATTAACACGTCCTTCGCGGATCATGTCCAGCGCCGTAGTTGCTAGGGTCATGGCGCGTCTAGCTGTAGAGGCTCTGCCTATGCCGCATCTAATCGATAACCCTAGTTCCTTCACGGGCTTCTCTATTAAGTTCTTTATCTCATCAGCGTCTCTACCGTTATAGACTATTAGGAAGTTGTCTCCCCCTAGATAGAAGGAGAGCATGTTATGCTTCATGGTCTCTTCGACTAGTCTGGAGTAGAGTTCCAGCATCTCTGCGCCGAAGCCGTATAACGTTGAGCCGCCTTTAAGCGTCGTCTCTAGGGAATTTGCAACATCTATGTGGGCAAGCGTTATGCTATATTCATAGAGTCTGTCGCCGTAGCGTCTTCTAGAGCTTATAGAGGAGCGTCTTCCCTCTATGATTAGAGACTTTAGAAGCTCCTCAGCCTCCTTAAGCGCTTCATAGGTTGTAGAGCCGATACCTATACCTATGCTGATGGTTACCGGGAAGCGGTTGGCAAACTCCTCCAGCAGCGCTTCATGCTTCTCTATATCCACTCCATTAGTCAATCCTATAAACTCATCATATCTATGGCTGAAGACCAGTCCTCCTACGTCTGTTAGATAAGATTGTAGGAAGTGGTATATGCTTGCTTGGAGTTTCTGGAGCTTATGCTCCCTGTCAGGTCCTAGGCTAAGCGTCCATGGGCCGTAGTCGTCTATCTTCATGTAAGATATCTGAACCAACCCCAACTACCTTCACCTGTATATATTAAGAACGTTAACCATCTTTATAGCTGCGTTAAGGGCCCTTGTTGCGTATTCATCTATCCTAGCTTCGGCCTGCTCCCAGCTAAGCCCAGGACCAGCCACACCCAGCGCCACGGGTTTGTCATACGTTATAGAGAGCTCGTGGAGTGTATGGGCCAGCGCATGTGCTATGACCTCGTCGTGCCTCGTCTCGCCTTTAATTATAGCGCCCAGAGTAACCACGGCGTCTACATCATCTCTAGATAATAATCTCTTAACCGCTATAGGCATATCGTATGAACCTGGGACTTTAACTACATGCGATATCTCTACACCTATTTTCTCAGCGTGTCTAAGAGCTGATTCCAGCATCTTCTCGGTTATCGGGCTGTTAAACTCAGAAACTACTATAGCTATCTTCATCTACCTCCCCTCTCGCCACGCTCTTCCAAAACTCCTCTATCTCAGAGCCGTATAGCAGTTGATAACCCCTTTCCCTAGCTATCCTCTCAGCCTTCTCTATAGGCAGGGCCCTAGGCTCATCGTCGTCTAGCATTTCAGCCAAAGCCACTACAGGGATTCTCCCAGCCAGCTTAGCTAGAGCTACCGCATACTCAGTATGCCCCCGCCTCCCGCTGAAGAGGCTCTTCGAGGAGATTAGAAGGTGAACATGACCCGGCGTTGAGAACTCAGCCGCCACCGCCTCCCGCAGCGCCTCTGGGTTATTACGATATTCACTACAGAGCGTTGCAAATCTACGTATGGTTAAGGCCCTCTCGTGGTCAGAAATCCCCGTATATACTGATTTATGATTGATGGTTATTGAGAATGCCGGCGCGTCTCCGTAGGGCATCTTCTTCCTGAGTAGCCGCTCTAACGCCGGGTAGGAGGATGCAGCGGCCTCGACTAGTTGATGATAGTAAGGTATACCTAGGTTGTCTGCAAGTTTGTTGTCAATAGCTACGCATAGAAGGCCCCCGGCCTCTAATCTTAAACGCCTGACCATCTCTGGCGTAACGTAGGTGCCGAGTATCATCATGTCTACCTCCCCCTCTCGGCCTGACGAGTCATACACGAGTATTACACCGCCGTTGGCAAACGTTTTTAAAGCATTCTCCACCTTTGACACACTGTTCATGGCAGTTTATCAATTCGCCGTTTCACAAAACTATCTACTTAATTTTGAGTAATCACTCAAAATCGTGTATAAAGCTAAAAACAACGACAGCGATAGAGACCGTTATTAAGCCTTGTTATTATTGAGATAAACGGCTACTCAAGCGCATGAAGCCTAGGAGAAAACCTTTTAAGTCTCCAAGAAAACCGCCACACCATTAACCCGACTATCGGCATTAAACATCATTAACAAGAATTATAACAAGGTGGAAATATAGAGCCCATAGGTTATGAGGGTCGGCTTGTTAGAAGCCTGAGTTGTTACGCATGATGCTAGATGGAGAATTTAATAGGAGAAAGGCCATAGGTCGAAGAACCTCTTTACCTTCCTTAATAACGCCGCTAAACCCCGTGGCTCAAGTATCAGTATAACCGCTATTATTGCACCGAAGACTATTATTCTAAAGCCGAATGCTGCCTGGCTTATCCAAGGCATCGTAGATGCTAAACTGCTGACGGTGAAGTTGATCAAGTCTACTACAGCCCGCATTAACAAGGCTCCTAATATAGAACCCCAGACGTAGCTTCCGAGTCCGCCTACTATAACACCAACGCCCAGCATCTCCCACCCAAGCTCGAATGATACATGTTCTATGGTTATTAGCTTAAGCATATAGGCCCAGAGAGCGCCTCCAACTCCTCCGTAAAATCCGGCTATTGCGAATGCGAAGGCCTTGTACTTCAATAAGCTGAGGCCATGAACCTGCGCTGCGTAGTCTTTTTCACCTATCATTACCAAGGCCTTCCCCAGAGGGGTTCGCCCTATATGCGCTATGGCTACTGCCATTAGTATAGTTATTATTATGAAGGTATAGTACTGCTCCAGTATGCCCAGCTCGTAGCCTAGTATTGACATCGGAGCTGTATAAACCACCGTCCCCGGAACTCCCCTAACTATAAAGCTTAGAATCCATACTATTATGAAATGAGCTGCTGTTGTGGAGAAGATTAGGTAGAATGTTTTCACCCTGAGCGAAGGTAGGCCGAAGAAGACTGATGTAGCCGCTGCTATTATGCCCGCCAGCGGTATTGTGATGAAGAAAGGTAAATTATATGGAGGCTGGGAGAGGAGCGCTGCGGAGAACCCTCCCACACCCATTATAGCTGAGTGCATTACAGAGAAGAGATAAGCGGAGGTGAGTAGATTAAGCCCCATCAAAGCTACTGCGAATATGCTTATCAGCATTATGAAACGAGGTGCAAAAGTAGATTCTATGAACGGTACTAGAAATATGAAAGCCAGAAGAGAAGCTAACCCCACGTAGTGGAATCTCTTCTGCAGA
This sequence comes from Candidatus Caldarchaeum subterraneum, assembly GCA_015661775.1. GTDB lineage: Archaea > Thermoproteota > Nitrososphaeria_A > Caldarchaeales > Caldarchaeaceae > SZUA-1515. The sequence continues at coordinate 7,155 of DQVM01000091.1, forward strand.
AACGCCATGTCGGATAGATAACTCTCCTTAACAACACCAGAAGGCCTGCCAGCCATGGCTATACCCTCTCTATCCGCCTCGTCCCGAATAACCCATAAGGCCTGAAGACCAGCACTATCAAGAGGATAATAAATGGCATAACCTCCCGTATCCCCGGTATTATCGGATTAAGGTAGGTTCCTATAGTAGATTCTATAAGTCCAAGGAGAAGCCCGCCTAGAACAGCCCCTCCCGGACTGTCTATCCCCCCTATAAGAGCCGCTGGGAGAGCCTTGGTTAACCCTATAACAGATATGTTTACCGTCAGCCCGTTTATTACCCCCATAATCAACCCCCCAAGAACAGCCGCAACATACGCGATTATCCAACTGTATGTGTATATCTTGCGGATGCTTATTCCATGTGTAGCGGCTGCTTCGGGCTCTAGAGATACTGCCCGCATGGCGAAGCCAAATAACGTACGTTTAAAGATGTAGAAGAAGAAGCCAAATAGTATTACTGCACCTAGCATGCTCCATACCATTACATAAGGTAGCTTTATGTAGCCAAGCTCAAGTGGAACGGCTGGGAAGATCTCATGCTGGCCGGGGAAGATCTTTAACTGAGTTCCCCATCTTGATATCGTTATGCCCCTGAGTATCAACGCAAGCGCTACGGTCATCATAATCAAAGATAGTATAGACTGGCCGTAGAGGGGTCTAATCAGAAAGCGTTCTGTGAAGAACGCTAGGATGACTGTGGTTAGAGCAGCCAGTCCTAGTGAAAGAAGCAGGTTAAACAGAGGGTTAGGGACAAGCCCAAGCTCTGAGTAGAAGAGAATAAGGTAAGCCCCTATAAGCACCATGTCTCCCACAGCGATGTTAACAATCTTTCCCACCCTGTATAGGAGAACAAACCCCAGGGCTATTACTCCGTATATCGTCCCGGATGCCAGGCCGAGTATCGAGGCGCTGAGTAGGAAGCTGATAACCTGCTCGAAGGCCATCTAGACTCCCTCCACCTCGTTTTTACTCTAATGCGTTAAATCTATTTCTCCACGCCATATAGTAGAAACGAGGTGGAGGGAGTCTAGATGGCCTTCGAGCAGGTTATCAGCTTCCTACTCAGCGCCTCGA
>DQVM01000051.1 GCA_015661775.1 Candidatus Caldarchaeum subterraneum
AACCACTTTATTCAACACCCCGCCCAGCTGCTCAGTCTTTTTAACGGGAAAACCGTCTGTAGCTACCTTGGCCGTTTCACCTCTCCCTGCCATGACCCAAGTCGGAGCTATTCCCAAGAAGGAAACTAGGGCTGCGGCGTAGAAGAGACCTGCAAACCCTAGCTTTTCAAGCATCAAGGCCCCGAACGTAGGGCCCAGCATCATACCCATAGGGGGTGCGGTTAAGATTATGCCTGTAAACCTCCTGCTCTCTACAGCATCCTCTCCAACCGTCATAGATAAAGCCGAGGGGTGGTATAGGCTAAACCCCAAACCCCTAACAGCGCTTCCTAGAAAAAGATGGTACGGAGACTGGGATAACGAGTATAGTAAAACCCCTACTGCAGACGCAGCATGCCCCAACACCATCATAACCCCTCCACCGAAGATTGTGGAGAACCTGGCCAACGGAATCCTAGAGGCAAGAGTAGATAACGTGAAAACAGCATAAACAAGACCTACAATAAACTCATCACCACCAATCCTAAGAGTATACAAGCTTAAGAAGGGGGAGATCATGAAGGTGGAGAAAGTAAATGAAATAAACGAAAACCATAGACATACACTAGGCTTGTCCATATTACCTTAGCTATGCTTTGGAAGCTCGGAATTTATGTATGAATCCTAGTAGCATTTTTATTAGAGTGAAGAAGACTATGCTGGTGTAGCGTTGAAAGAGGAGGTTTACTGCTATACCTGCGGGAATCCTAGAGGGGATTTAACCGAGTGGAGGTGCAAGTCCTGCGGTGGAGCATATACGCTGGAGCATGATAACCTTTTTTCACAATCAAAAATCATAAATTCCCGTTTTAACATGTGGAGATATGCCGATGCTCTATCTCCTTCAATCAGGGAAAACCCAGTAACCCTAGGTGAGGGATGTACGCCTTTAATTAACCCAATAACCCCAAATATACACTTTAAGCTTGAGTATGTAATGCCCACAGCCTCGTTTAAGGATAGAGGCTCCTCGGCCGTCGTTAGTTATGTAAGGTCTTTGATGAAGCGTAAGAAGATACGTGGAGTTGTTGAGGATTCTTCAGGAAACGCAGGGGCGTCGATAACCGCCTACTCCTCCTTCCTAGGTATTGAGTGTAGAGTCTATGTTCCAAAGGGGAGTGTAGGCCATAAGGTTAAACAGATTGAACAGCTGGGTGGAAGAGTTGAAGAGGTGGATGGAAGTAGGGAGGATGCTGCTAAAAAGGCCCAAGAGGCTAAGGACCCCTACCTATACATAGGCCATGCGTGGAGTCCGTATTTTATCGAGGGCATAAAAACACTAGCCTACGAGGTTGTTGAGCAGCTTAAGTGGAGTATCCCAGAGGTAATTTACCTACCAGCTGCCTCAGGAACGCTGCTGCTAGGCGTTATATACGGTTACAAAACCTTGTTGAACAGCGGAGTCATAGAGAAATGCCCTAAGATAGTTGCTGTGCAGCAGCAGGAGGTCTCTACTATACACGATACATTCTACGGTCTCCCAAGCCATAGAAGTACATACTCAGGGATTGCCGACGCGTTAAACGTAAAGAACCCACCTAGGCTCAACGAGATAATAACGGAACTACGTAAAGTTGGTGGAGAGGTTAAAACGGTTAGACGCTCCGAGATAATAAGGGCAGCTAGAGAACTGGGGTTGATGGGTATGCATGTAGAATACTCCGCCGCAGTAGCCTACGCTGCCTTCCGAAAGAAACTGGAGGATTTTATATACTCAGACACGGAGGCTGTTATTATATTAACTGGTAGTGGGTTGAAGAGCATCTAGATTCTGGAGGAGTTTATTTTGGCCGGAACAGCTCAGGAGAGGTTTGCGTTTCCTTTATTTGCAACTGGTTTGGTGATTGTCGGGCTTTCAATATCAGCTATGATATCCATGGCTCAGGTTTTGGCTGTTCAGGAGTTTAACGCATCATACACCGAGCAGGGAGTAATAGGGGCCCTCCGCTCTATACCTTACGTAATATCAGCTGTGGTGGTAGGGTATTTCCTCTCCTACGTGAATAAGAGAACCGCCCTCTCCCTATCTTCAATACTCGTAGCAGCATCCAGCATATACATAGCAGCATCCTCCAGCATGCTAGACATATACATATCCCAGCTGATATTCAGCCTAGGACTTGCATTCTACTGGCCAGTAGCGGAGTCTATACTTGCTGATGTATTCAAAGACTCTGATAAACTCAAGGCATACGGTAAATACAGCGCATCATGGAACGGAGGCTTTCTACTAGGCGCAATATTCAGCGGCGTAGTAGGAGAGGTAACAGGCCTAAGAACTATGTTCACGCTGGCTGCGCTGATCTCCCTCTTAGCCGTCTTCCCGATTCTAAAGATTAACATGAACAAATCAACGTTAGCAGCATCCAGCGTCAAAATGAGTTATTTCAAGGCCCTTACACCCGCCTATGTAATAACACTTCCAGTTATAGCGGTGTTTGGGGCTATTCTCACGCTCATCCCAGGATATGCTTGGAGAATCGGCTTCGTAATACTGGAGATAGGCATCATAATGGTTCCTATGTGGGTTTTACGTATAATCGCCTCGTTATACTTGGCTTTACGCCCTCCTAAGAGGGTAAACATAGTTCTGGCCTTAATAGGCCTATCTATGGCTTCAGCTCTGTTAACCAACACCTTAGTACAGAATTACATAAGTGTGGTTCTTCTGCTTTCTGTAGTTGGCATAGCAATAAGCTACTTCTACGCCGTGATGTTCTACATAATATCATCAAAAGCCAAGGTGAGAACGGAGCTTGCAATAGGAGGGTATGAATCAGTCATCGGCATGGGATTCTTCCTAGGGCCGCCTGCCGCAGGGCTTGTGGCAGATTACCTAGGTGTTACTGCGTTGTTTATTTTCCTAGCGTTAGTCAGCTTGGTAGCAGCTGCTACGGGTGCTTTAATATACAGAGCCTCTTCAAATAGATTCCACAGATACCAGCCGTGAAGGAGTGCGTACGAACCGGTTTATAGTAACCTCTGATATTATCTTACAGTTCCTAGCTATATTTATCAAATTCCATATTATAGAACGCACCCCAACCGCTACGCGTAGGTTGTCCATATTCTCTATAATCTCCTCCCTTAGCTTAAAATGCTCCTCAAAATACTTACGCGTCTGCTCTATAACTTCGTTAGCCAGCCAGACATCCAAACTAAACAACGCCTTCATAGTCTTCCCAAATAAAACCTGAACCACCTCATGCAGCTTTAGTATCTCGTTTACCACGTTTTCAGATATTTTATACCGTGTAAGGAATTTAGCTTCTAACGCGGCCATCTGTATAGAGTCGCTTATCTCCTCCAACGCCAAGACTATCAACCTATCACCAACAGCTTGTACATAGGAGTTGGGATGCAGCTCTCCCAGAATTCCCATCTTTATTCTGACGAATATCTGCCTTATGCATAGGAAGTACAGCTCGTCAATTTTCTCCTCAAAACCGCCGATTTCATCTAAAAGCTCATGCTTGCCGCTTGAGAAAGCCTCCCCTAAGTTATTAAGCATAGTAGTTATCATAATTTGAATCCTCTTTATCAAAGTCTCTATCGGGAACTTATGCGGATCTATAAACGACTGCATCAATATCCTTCTATAAGTCTGCTCAACTATCTCAACACCGGGCAGGATATCTATAACATCCGAAAGCCTCTCCTGCAGGTTTTCAGGAACCCCATCCCCTCCGACTATCTTTATACCCTCGAACCCCTGCAGATAAGCCGCTATAACCAGCCGGCTCAAGAGATCAGGGTCTTGAAAGTTCTCCACATCGAATGAACAAGCCAAGGACAGGGAGACGGGTTTATTTTCGACAGTTATACGTAGAGTACCGTCGGGTGATTCGGCCACCGTCACGTTATCCCCCGGTTTCAGCTTCATCTTCTTAACCCATTCGTGGGGAAGCGAGACCGTTAGAGTGTTGGTTCCAACTTTCTGCAGTCGTCTTATGTACTGCACGGTATAAACCACGTATATACCTATATATATTCTTAAAATTACCACAAGAGGCTTTACTGCCATTACACCGGCTCTTATTTAATAAACGGCGTTATTATGCCGGTGGGTCTGGTAAACGCTTTTCTATTCTTATAAGTATATACGGTATATACAAAATACTCATAAACAATAACACTCCACTAAGGAGGCAGAGGTTGAGAATAATGAAAACAGAAACGATAGTGGTTCAAAAAACCTCATCCCGCAGGAGCTACGCAAACGGCTACAAATACTGCAGCAGATGCAGGGTATACCACCTGACCGACGGAGTAAGATGCCCCTACTGCGGAATACTCCTACGTAACTCGCCTAGGAAGAAGAAACCCAGCAACACCAGCAGATACATACAGGTAGATGAACGCATACTAGAGAGTGTATAACTATTTTCTCCCCACATATCTCTAAACATTTTATTTTTAGCTAGTTTAGATTTTCTTAGTATCTAGATGAAATTGCACGGTGTTGAGCGGTTTGTAGTTGACGTTACCAAGACCCTTGTTAGGATTAATACTGAGAACCCTCCGGGTCGGGAGCGGGAGGCTGCGGGCTACGTGGCTGATTTAACCGCTGAGTTGGGGCTCAGGACTACTATACAGGAATTTGCGGGTAACAGGGCTAATGTGGTCGCTATCCTCGAAGCTGGGGAGGGCGACTCTATAATGCTTAACTCCCACCTAGATACCGTTCCGGTGGGGGATATAGATAGTTGGCCCTTAAACCCATTCGAAGCCGTAGAGAGGGATGGCCGGATATACGGCAGAGGAGCAGCTGATGCCAAGGGCCCTGTAGCATCTATGTTAGGCGCCTTGAAGATGCTTATTGAATCCGAAGCTAGATTACGTGGAAAGGTCATTTTCGCAGCCGTAGCAGATGAGGAAGCCGCCGGGTTGGGTAGCGTAAACCTAGTTAAGCAAGGCTACGCAGCCAATTACGTAATCATAGGAGAACCAACATCTCTCCAATTATGCAGAGGAAATTACGGAAGAATAGAATTTTCACTAACAGTGAAGGGAAAGCCATCCCACGCTAGCCTTCCACAGCTAGGAGTAAACGCCATCAACATAACAGCCGACCTCATCAAGATAATAAACACCAGTTGGAGAGATATTTACAAAAACGATAAAATAACCGCAACGGTTATCGAAGGAGGTATAAAACCCAACGTAGTCCCAGACTACTGCAGGCTTAAAATCGATTATAGAGAAGCAGCTCGAAGAGGGGCGGAAAAGGTGAAAAAAAGGCTTGACAAACTTATAAGCGGTGCGGTGAGACGGAAATATAAAAAAGCTAGCTATACCCTAAGCATCAACAACTACGCCCCCGCTGTAGTAACGTCTAGAAAATCAAAGCTTGTAAGAACAGCCTCAGAAGTCTTAAAAGAGGCTCGGCTAAAACACAACCCAGTATTATTCCCCGCAACTACAGACCTCAGCAGAATAACGCAGCATATAAATGCTGAGGGCATAGTGCTGGGCCCAGGAGGAATAGAAACAGCCCACACCAACGATGAATACGTAGAAATACGAGAACTAACACTAGCTTCACAGATATACGCGGAGATAATAACCAAAATGCTATCGGGTGAAAAAGATGAATAATGAGAAGATAGTGGTTCCCGGAGAACCTGTATGCGTGATTGAAGAGTTTACCCCCAAAACGGGTGTGGTGATAAATTCAAACGGTTCAGTAAGTTCAATATACGTCGGAAAACCTTTATTCGACTTCAAACGACGTGAAGTATCCATCACACCAGTTAAAAACGTAGAAACGATAAGAAAGGGCGATTACGTCGTAGCAGAGGTAAAACACGTACATGAAAGGGTAGCTATAGCCAGCATACTGGGAAAAATACCAACAGGGCCTTTAAAATATCCAAGAACAGCGGTTGTGTTATCTAGACGCGAGAAGTCAATAGAAGATGCCCTGGGGGTAGGTGATATTCTGGTAGGACTTGTTATAAACACTAAAAACGGAATGGTAACGGTAGATATATCCCCCTACAACTGCGGAGTACTACTCTCGAAATGCAATACCTGCGGCAGGATATTAGTCAAGAAAGTAAAAGAGCTCTACTGTCAAAGATGCCGTAAGACAGAGAAGCGAAAAACTCTAATAGACTACGGAAACACCAATAAACTACTTAATTACGTGGGATTTGCGAAATGATACGAATAGTTAATGAAAGAGACGACTACCTAGAGGTTAACATATCTGGAGTAGATGTCTCTATAGTTGGGTCTGTAACAGATTACCTAAATACGCTTGATGGAGTAGAATATGCAGGGTATAGGGTGGAGCATCCATTAACAGGGGAAATAACACTAATAATTAAGACTGACGCAGGAAAATTAAAGGCTAGAGACGCTGTGAAGAAGGCTCTTGCAAATCTAAAGACAACCCTTGCGAAACTCAGCGAGGAAACAAAGGTTCTATAACATGCTTAGCATAAATAAATTTAAAAGAGAGAAATGGATGTTGATTCTTACCAATCGAGGCTGAGGTGATTTACATGGAGTTCTGTCCAAGATGTGGCAAGGTTTTAACCCCCTCTAGAAAGGAAAGGGAGGTAATGCTCGTGTGTAGGAAGTGCGGCTATACTCAAGCATTAGAGGGATTGCAGGAGGTTATAGTGAAATCCCCTAACCGCAGGCAGAAGACAGAGGTTGTGGTTATAGAAGAGAACGAGGAGAAGGTTCTACCTAAAACCGACGACGTTATATGCCCCAACTGCGGCCATAACGAAGCCTATTGGTGGACTGTCCAGACACGCTCAGCAGACGAACCCATGACACAGTTCTTCCGCTGCGTAAAATGCAGCCACACATGGAGAGAATACGCTTAGATAACCATCAAAGTAACCTTCTTACCCACGGGTATAGAGCCGATCTCATTAAGCGTCTTACTAAAAGAAACCAAGGAAAACAAACCGCCGAACGAAGCGGATTCACCAGATATTTTATCATATAATTGTTTTATTAAGCTGCTATTCCTCAGAATACCTGCCACAAGAAGAACGTTCTCATTCCTGTTTAAAATACTTCTGTGCAGCCAGTAAATTTTATACTCACCAGTCTCTTTGACATAATACATTATCCGCGTGTTATAGTCTGAGTTGAAGGGTGATTTATCGCTTAGGAAGAATACTCGCCGCTCCATAAAAAGGCCTATTGAAGTAGCTAGAGGTATTCCCTCTTGGTCTATAGCTAGGATGGATGTTATTCTATTGCCGATGAACGCGTTTATTACGTAAAGTGAGATGAATTTCATAGCGGTTATATCCGATACTATTCCGCTTAAGTCTATCTCTTTACCGTTAACTCGTATATTCTCCTTTATTAAGCCATTTACATCTGTGTTCTTTAGGATTGAAGCTAGGAGTTTGTTTAGCTTAGAGCCGCGGGGTAGGGTTTTGTTGGTTATATAACGTGTTAAAGTAGATACGGGAAGCCCAGTTATCTTGGAGAGCTCCTTATAGTCGTGCTTATTTTTTAGTAGTTTTAGAACCTCCACTATGAGTAAACTGGTGAATATGTTATGATTGTTCGTATTATGTGAGTTTGAGAGCATCATACGGATATCATGTTCTTTTCTAACAACTAAAAAACATAACGGTTGAGAGGGGTGGTTGATAATACTGCAGGAACTCGCTGGTCTTTTATTTTGAAGTCTTATATCGAAGCTTTCAGCAGTTATACCGGATATGAAGGCATTTGTGCTAGGGACAGTGGGGTCGAGAAGCGGGTTAATAGAAGCTCTTGAGGCTGTTAGAAAGGCGAATATAGTTAAGGAGGCTTACCTGATATGGGGACCTTATGACCTTATCTGTAAGGTTGAGGTATCTACAATAGGGCAGTTGAACACGCTGCTGGATATAATGTATGAACAGGGATTTGTGGATTCTAATACCATGATAGTTAATGACGAGGGAGGCTTGTCATATGAGGCTGATAATGTTAACGAAGTTAAAAAATGTGCCTATATTTTTATTAAGAAACGACGGCCTGCAGCCCCCCGACTATGGGATAAATACCTAAAGAGCATAGATGATATAATGGAAGCTCATGAGCTTTTCGGCATGTGGGATGTCGTCGTCTCAGTACAGGAGGACGCCAGGGAAGAATTCTTCGAGAGAGTGTTTAAGAAGCTTTGGCTCCTGACAGAAGTAAACCTAACATCAACCCATACGATGTTCACAGTTAAAGTTTAAGACACCATGCTAAAACATTATTTTCTATCAGGTTTAGCATTCTTAAAATGAGGGCCCGTAGCCTAGAACGGACAGGGCGCCGACCCATACGTGGGGCGTAAGCCTTCGGAGCCGGAGGCCGTGGGTTCAAGTCCCACCGGGCCCGGGGAATATTCTATGTTAGCTAAGTATATAGCTATCGCTAGTTGGTTAGACCTCAGTTTCAATAAGAAGTTTTGAAATTAAAACATGAAATAGTTATTTAGTTTTAGTATTGTGGCATTTTGTTTATTAGTTTCATCATTTCTTCGTAGTGGTGTCTTATTACGTCTGCTGC
>DQVM01000045.1 GCA_015661775.1 Candidatus Caldarchaeum subterraneum
CGTGGATGTTTTCTATAATAATAACGGGGTGAGAGGGGGGTTTAACTGGTATAGGGCCTGGGTTAAGACTAGATACGGCGATTGGCTGAAGCGGAGGATAACAACCCCCACTCTGATCCTCTGGTCCGACAGGGATCCTATCTTCCCACTAGAATGGAGCAGCGGAGTGAGAGAATACTACCCCAACTCCGAGCTTAGGATAATAAGAGAATGCGGCCACTTCATACCCAGAGAAAAACCCGACGAGTTTATTCAACATACTAGAGAGTTCTTCCTCAAAGCTCTCAAAACTTCACATGCCCCGTGAAGATCTTCAACAACAGCTATGCTGGATTTAAAATGATGCACAGGTCTTCTATTAGTAACTCCTATGAAACAAACGCCTGCGGATACTGCAGCTTTCTCATCCCATTCGCTATCCCCAACCATAACCGCCTCGCTTGGTCTAATATCTAAGAGCTTGAGGGCTTGAAGCACTTGGTCTGGGTAGGGCTTAGGTTTAAAATCCCTGCTCCTACTGACGACAGCATCTACATTTATTTTGTGTATTTGAATTACGATCTTCGTGGCTTTTGGCCCCAGTAGTGTTACTATAGCCTTTTTATCGAATTTACCAACTTCATCCATGAATCTACCTAGGCCGTGCATGGGGGTTGACGCCCCAGCTCCCTTGATCTCATACTCTTCAATTATGTTTGAGGCTGTGTCCCACTCTACTGAGCCGCTTAATGCTACCAGCGTCTCCATAGCCTTTGACGCGCATACGCCCCAGTAAGTCTCCGGGACATCTGCGTTAACCTCTCTACCCAGATGCTTGAAGAGGGCTCTTAAAGCAGAGCAGTAATCAACATAATCTAAGACGTTAACTAGTGTTTTATCTAGGTCGAGCAGTATTCCTCTTATCATGTATCTTTCTATGTTTTTGAGCCTGTTAGGAGCGTGTTGATTATCCTATCCATCGTGTTGAGGCTGGTCTGTTTGGATGGCTTATCTACTGTTGTTACTGTGGTTACTGGCCTGCTTTGGACGATGAAGATATTATTAGGTGTTTTTAGACGGTTGTCGGCCACCCATTCTATATCCTGCGGTGTTCCGAAGTATTTTTCTAGTTTAACGCCTATCTCAGCTAGTTTAACGGCTTCTTCTTGGCTTAGGCTAAGTTCAGCCGCTTCATCGGTGCAGTCCTTCTTCACTACGGAGCCGTCGTCCAGCATTACATACTTGATAGACTTGTTACGGGACCTCCTTAGCTCTAAGACCTCTTTTGTTACTTTGTTTATGGTGTACTTGTCTGGTATTACTTCTCCTTTCACAACAGCCTCGCCTAGACCCCAGCTACTTTCTATTACTATTGAAGAGGGGTCGCCGTTTAGAGGGTTTATCGTGAACATAACTCCGGCTGACTTCGCATTAACTAGGGACTGTGTTATTACCGCCATGTAGATGCCGTCGTGTGATATGTCTATTTTCTGCCTGTATGTGACTGCCCTGTCTGTGTATAGGCTTGCGTAGCACTTCTTGATTGCTTCTAGAAACTCCCTCTCGCCTCTGATACCTAGGTATGATTCGTACTGGCCTGCGAAGCTAGCTTTGGGAGCATCCTCCATCGTGGCGCTGGATCTTACAGCTAGTGAATTCCATTTGCTTGCTAGCTCCTTATAGGCTTTCTTAAGCTCCTCCTCAAGCTTTTGGGGGAATGCTCCTCCTAGTATTGCGTTTCTAAGCTCTGTGGCGGTTTTCAATAAGTTATCGCTACTTATGTTGTTGAGTTTTGTAATGAGCGGGGTTAAGTTGTTGTGTTTTATGAACTCCTGGTAGGCTGTTGAGGTTATTGTGAAGAAAGGGGGGATGGGGGCTTCTGCTTTCCACAGCTCCCCTAGGGATGCGGCTTTTCCACCTACTTGGGGTATGGAATTTTTATCACATTCCTGCGGCGTAGCTATGAAACTAGTGTTAAAGCTAGTCAAGGATCTCCACAACTCCCTCTGTCCCATCTACCCTTATCCTCTGCCCGTCTTTGATGGTTTTCGTAGCGAAGCCTGTGCCTACAACAGCGGGTAGGCCATATTCCCTGCATACTATAGCTGTATGGGACATTATCCCCCCTATGTCAGTAACTGTTGCTTTGATCTTTAGAAAGACAGGGTTCCAAGATGGGGCGGTTATAGGAGCTACTAGAATCTCCCCTTCCTTGACCTTCACTATCTCCTCGGCTGTGAGCACCACCCTTGCCGGCCCCTCTACAATCCCCGGAGAGGCGGGCAACCCAACTAGCTTCTTCTCAGCAGCAGCCGTAGCTCCTGAAAGCCACTGCTGTATCCTATCCTTAGTAACTCCCCATAGCATTATTGTGAATGGCTCTGTTATAACCTCAGGCGGCTTACCTAAGGCAGGCGGTGGACGGTTCTGCTTAACAACCTCTATTATCTCCTTCCTTCTTCTAACCTCCTCAGGCCAGTTGTACTGCGCAACCGTATCTACGCCGACAGCCCAGTTGGCGCATAGGTCGTAGAGTATTTGGCTAAGCTCATGCCAGTTGATGTAGAATATGTCGTTAATCTCCTTTATTATTCCATGATTAACCAGTATCTCGGCTATATTCCTGACCTTCTTATACCAGATCGTATGGCCCCAGTGTTCTATGTAGAAGTTATGGTCTTCCACGTATGGGAATACCGTCCTCGCCAGCTGTAGGTTCTCCTCAAACGTCTTTACGTCGGCTGGGTCTTTCAATAATGACTTGTACTGGTTAGCCAGTTCTTCCCTCTCCTTCCTGAGCTTCTCTGTAGGTAGCTCTATCTCCTCTCCTCTTGTAATCTTCTCAACATAGTCGCTTATGAATGAGAATGGTATATCCATGTTGTCTATCCAACGCGGCTCTGTGTGGAAGAACCCTGCCCCGGTGGCGTAGTAGAACCATGGGTATTTTATCTTCTCAAGCTCCTCAATCCACTTCTTGCCGTTGCTGCTCTTCTCAAGCTCCTGAATAGTCTTCTCATAACCAAGCTTTTTGAGGAAAACATCCTTCAACCCCAGGTCAACCGCCAGCCTGGCCAGCCTCCTACACTCTTGATCAGGCCTAAACAATATACTCTCTATCCCAGCCACCATCCTGGCTATGTGCTGGTCAGGTATCCCGGGGAACTTCTCCTTGCAGAACATGTAGAAGGTTAGGTATGCTGCGTATCCTAGGTTGAGCATCTCGAAGTGTTTCTGCCAAAGCCTGAAGTGGAGCATCACCAGTTTATGGAAGTTGTCGTATAGTGTGAAGCTGCTCTTGGAGAGGCCTAGATGCTTGAAGACTATTTCCTCATCTTCAAACTCAGGTAAGTC
>DQVM01000006.1 GCA_015661775.1 Candidatus Caldarchaeum subterraneum
CCATCCTATACGGTATGAAGGCATCGGCCTTAACCGACATAATCTCACCCACTCCAGATAAGCTATTGAAGAACCTCAAGAGGTTGATTGCCTCAACTATTGTATGCAGGTGTATAGTAGGCTCGCCTCCAACTAAGTTGATATTATGACATCCCTCCAACCTGAGCTGCCACATGGCTAAGGCAAGCATATAAGGAGAAAAGACAACACCGTTATCCTTATCGTGTGAAATGTCTCCATTTTGACAGAAGACGCAGCGCATGTTACATGATGTGAAGAATATTGTTCCGCTTCCGCTTGTTCCTCTTATTGGAAGTTCCTCCCCCCTGTGGTGGAAGTAGCTGGAGACTCGGCTCTCGCTCTCCAGCTGGCATGTTCCGTGTTTAGTTCCCTCTGCTCTATCTACTCTGCAGTTCCATCTGCAGAAGTTACAGTGGCGTAGCATTCTTTTTACTATAGCTACTTTCACGTCTAGAAAGCTGGGGGCTGCTCTTCTTAATTCAGAGAGCTCCATTTTATCCTCTTTTATCGCGTTGAATATCTTCTGAAACTCTGGTGAGAGCTTTTCATGTTCATCCCATAGCTCCTCCTCCGTTGCTTCGGCTGGGTTTATACTGGCTTCTATTCTTCTGCATATCAGGTACTTAGCCGGCTTCTTGTTAGTGGATACTTTATAGTACCAGTCTAGTCTTTCCCTTATCTCAGGGACATCCCACACGTTTAACTCCATGAAGCGGGTGGTGCTCATCTAAAATTTAGCATGCGGTAGGATATTGATAAACTTCATGTAATAATTCATTAATTTGGATATTAATATTTTTATTTTTTCAGTATTAGATTGGGTATTATTTTGGGAGAATCATAAATACTTGAATTTAACTATACTATACTTCTTTTACTGTTTATCTTTAAATTATATACTTAAGTCAGAGTAATGAAACGTTTTGAAGTCGGGAGGTCATGTAAAACATGAGGTACAGCGGTAAAACCCTGATAACTGTTGCGGGTATTTTGTTCTTTGTTGCGTTGGGGCTTCTAAGCATAGCATATGGGGTTAGGACGATAACAACAACACAGACCACAGTAATTACGTTGCCAGGCACGGTTTATACAACTGTTTTAGAGATCGAAGAGGGAGAGGCTGAGGTCACAGTCAGATACCCGTCACATGTATTGATAATGGTCGAGGAGAGGGAAGACCAGATATGTATAATAAAGGTAACCCCTCTAGAGGTTGTTACCCAGCAGGTTATTGAGATTCCGGGGACAACAATAGAGTTTCCAGGAGCAACTTTCGTCTTTTCCACAGTTCTTGACCAACCCACCTATGCAACAACAATTATTGATACAATAGAGGGCTATACCACTACAACAACAGGATTGAACTTCGGCGATTACGTATTCCAGACGGTAGTTTCCATGCCTGGATTTACAACAACCTTTGAATTTACTATACCGGTGTATGCAGAAACTATCACGGAGTGTTCATCTGTTGTTGTATCCTATGAGAATACTTTCATAATTATTGAAGACGTTCCGGCTACGGTGTTTATTGCCGGAGAGTTTCCAGGGGCTACTTTTACGTTCCCAGGATTTACTACGACCCTCCCTCCTCCAGAAGATCTTGAGATAGAGCTACAGCCTACTACTAGGACCACGACTTTTGAAGGGACTACTGGAACTATTACCACAACCCAGCCAGGGACTACGTATGCTACAACCATGTTTATACCCGGTACCACTGTGGAGACTGTAGTTACTGAGCCGGGTGAGGTTATCACCTCCACGATAGTTATAACAACCACAATAGCCGATGAAGAGACTACGGAAACAGAAGAGGTGGAGACTGCACCTGCTACAGAGGTTGAAGAAACCACCGAAGAGGCTGTTACTACGGAGCAGGAGGTTACTGTAACACTACCCAGCGAACCCTCTCCACCGATGGATATACTAACTATAGCAGTGATCTCCGTAGTTGCTATAGTAGTGGTTGGTCTTGCTGTAGGCTTCTTTATCCTGCGCCGGTAAATTCTCTATTTTTATTTTCTTATATCGCTTGTGCGTGGATTAGCTTAGATTGGTGGTTGTGAAAGTTCCGAAACACGCCGCTGAAGAGGTTATAGAGAGGGCTAGAAAATTATCTCTTCTTGATAGGTGTAGGGAGGTGGTTAGGGAGGGGGATTTTGTTTTAATTCCGCTAACCTCCCCTTTACCTGACGTAGCTGAGGGGGTTGAGGTTGTAGATAAGTGTCTTCCAGCAAGGAGGAGTTCTCCCAGGTCTGTTCTCGATGCTCTAAGGGGGAGGGTTCCTAGAGAGATGCTGGATAAGGTTCCCCGTTCCTATGATATTGTAGGTGATGTGGTTGTTGTGAATGATATGCGTCTGCCTAGGGATTTCTGGGGTTTATTCGTGGAAGCCATTAGAGGTGTGCATAAGAATGTTAGGGTTGTTTTGGTTAAGGTGGGTGGGATAAGCGGTGAGGAGAGGGTTGGGGGGTATGAGATAATCTACGGCGATGAAGGGGCTGAGACGTTACATAAGGAGCATGGATGCGTCTTTAAGGTTGATGTTAGGAAAGCCTTCTACACCCCTAGGCTCTCGGGTGAGAGGCTCAGGGTAGCTAAGCAGGTTGGGGAAGGAGAGGTTGTGGTTGACATGTTCGCAGGCGTAGGCCCCTTCTCGATAATCATAGCCAAACACAAACCAGGGACTAGGGTTTATGCGGTTGAGAAAAACCCCGCCGCATACAACTACCTCCGGGAGAACATAAGGCTCAACAAGGTGGGTGGTAGGGTCTTCCCATACATGGGGGATGCTAGGAAAGTTTTGTCAACAGCTAGGTTCAGGAGGGTTGCCAGTAGGGTTATTATGAACCTCCCAGCAGGGGCTTTCGAGTTTCTGGACACAGCTATACAAGTAGCCGGGGAGGATGCTGTAATCCATTACTACGCCTTCGCAGAAAAGGGGAAGCGGGAAAAGACAACAGAAGCCCTAAGGAATAAGCTACTAGAACTTACGCCTGAGTTTAAAATACTCACGACGCGCATCATCAAAGAGGTCTCACCAAGTAAGGATATGCTGGTTTATGATATCTTGGTTATGAAGAAGCACAACCCCTGAAGAATTGGATTCTTTATATCCTTCTTCCAACCCCTTCTACGGTAGGGAGTATGCATGGGTGTCAAGATTGGCGAGATCATCCCAGAGTCGGCCGTTGAGAAGATTAGCTTAGAAACGCTCTCAGGTAAGGTAATAGCCCTAGACGCCTTCAATATACTCTACCAGTTTCTGGCCACGATAAGGGGGCCTGATGGTAAGCCGTTGATGGATAGGCGGGGAAGGGTTACGAGCCATCTTAACGGCCTCTTCTTCAGAACGATAAACTTCCTTGAGAAGGGGATAAAGCCGGTTTACGTCTTCGACGGCAGACCCCCTGAGGAGAAGCGGGCCACCGTAGAGAAGAGGATGGAGGCTCGGGAGGAGGCTAGGCGGATGTACGAGCAGGCTCTTGAGGCGGGGGAGCTGGAGGAGGCTAGGAAATACGCCCAGCGGGCCGCTACGCTGGAGCAGTACATGGTAGAAAGTAGTGTACAGTTGCTGGAGGCTATGAACATACCCTACGTCAAAGCCCCCTCGGAGGGGGAGGCCCAAGCAGCTTACATGGCCGTTAAAGGAGACGCCTACGCATCAGGCTCTCAGGATATGGACTCTCTCCTCTTCGGCTCCCCACGCCTAGTAAGGAACCTCTCCATCGTAGGCCGTAGAAAGCTTCCGGGCCGCAAGGAGTATGTTGAGGTGGAGCCTGAGATAATATACTTGGAAAAAACCCTGAAGGGCCTCGGCATAACTCGGGAGCAGCTGGTGGATATAGCCCTCTTGATAGGCACCGACTACTCGCCTCAGGTGAGGGGCATAGGCCCCAAGACTGCGCTTAAGCTCGTAAAACAATATGGGAGCATAGAGAAGGTTGTTGAGCTTGAGAGGATAACGCTGGGGTTTGAGCCTGAGAGGATAAGGGAGAGGTTTCTAAAGCCTAATGTTACAGGTGATTATAGGGTTGAGTTTGGAGAGCCTGACGAGGAAAGGGTTATAGACCTCCTCTGCGGCGAGTATGACTTCTCTAGGGAGAGGGTTCAGAAAGCTCTTAGGGAGCTGGATAAAGCGGTTAAGCAGATGCGGGGTAGAACGAGCTTGGATGCTTTCCTGCAAGGCTAGGTTTTCTTAATCAACTCCACCACCTTCCTCTCAGCGTCTAAGCTTAATACCCTGACGAAGCCATGTATCTCCAGCCGCATCAGGTTCTTCCTAAGCTCCTCCAAGCTTATCTCATCACCTCTCTTCCGCAGCTCATCCAGTAGGTTCTGCTCCAAAGCCTTGCCGCCAAGCCTGTTGAGGGCCTCCAAAATCTTAACATGTATCAGAATAACCGCTCACCTTCCTAAGCTCCAATATATCCCACCTTATTCCCTGAGGTTATGTAGTGACTACTTTTAAAAATAAATAGTTATAGTTTATGCCTAGCCTATCATGGTTAAAGGCTTCTCGGAGAACCTCAGCATATCACCTATCCGCTCATACTCCCGCATCATTTGAGGCGATATACTGGGCTTAACTATCTTGAGAGCTTCTTCAAAGTCTTGACGTGCTACGTATTCAGCGTCTATATCACGTCTCAACGCTGATAACGCAGCTTCACGGCATAGAGATTCTATATCAGCCCCTGAATATCCCTCTGTTCTAGATGCTATCTCAACTAGGTTAACATCATCAGCCAACGGCATCTTCTTCGTATATATCCTGAGTATAGCCAGTCTGCTCTTCTCATCCGGGGGTGGGACTAGGATAAGCCTATCGAACCTACCCGGCCTAAGTATGGCTGGGTCCAGCATGTCAGGCCTGTTAGTAGCCCCTATAACGACTATCTCCGACATATCCTCTATCCCATCCACCTCAGCCAGTAGCTGGCTCACAACCCTGTTGGTAACGCCTGAGCTGTCCTCAGCCAAGTCCTTTCTAGGGGCT
Source organism: Candidatus Caldarchaeum subterraneum (assembly GCA_015661775.1). GTDB lineage: Archaea > Thermoproteota > Nitrososphaeria_A > Caldarchaeales > Caldarchaeaceae > SZUA-1515. The sequence continues at coordinate 5,024 of DQVM01000006.1, forward strand.
ATAGACTCTATCTCATCTAAGAAGACCACGCACGGAGCTGCTTGTCGGGCTTTTCTGAAGATTTCTCTTATCGCTTTCTCAGACTCTCCAACCCACTTCGAGAATACCTCAGGTCCTTTAACTGTTACGAAGTTGGCTTCGCTTTCAGTCGCTATGGCTTTAGCCAGTAGGGTTTTTCCACACCCCGGAGGGCCGTAGAGTAGAATCCCCTTAGGAGGCTTTATCCCCATCTTCTCGAACTTCTCAGGATACTTCAAGGGCCACTCTATCGCCTCTATCAGCTTCTGCTTCACATCCTCCAAACCGCCTATATCATCCCAAGTAACCGTAGGCGTCTCTATCTCAACCTCACGCAGAGCGCTTGGGGTTATCTCCCTATAAGCCTCTACGAAGTCCCGCATAGTAACTTCTAGGCTGTTAAGTATCTCAGGTGATATCTTCTCCTCGCTGAAGTCTATCTTAGGGAGTATCCTCCTGATGGACTTCATGGCAGCCTCACGGCATAAAGCAGCTATATCAGCTCCTGTATAGCCTCTCGTCATCTCAGCCAGCCTATCTAGGTCTACATCCCTAGCTAGGGGCATTCCGCGGGTGTGTATCTGGAGTATCTCCTTCCTCCCCCGTTTATCCGGTATGCCTATCTCTATCTCCCTGTCAAACCTCCCGGGCCTACGTAGAGCAGGGTCAAGGGCGTTAGGCCTGTTAGTAGCCCCTATAACGATAACGGAGCCCCTGCTCTCCAGCCCGTCCATCAAGGCTAGTAGCTGCGCCACCACACGCTTCTCAACCTCCCCAGTAACCTCGCTCCGCTTAGGGGCTATGGCGTCTATCTCATCTATGAAAATAATACTAGGGGACTCCTCCTCGGCTTTCCTGAAAATCTCCCTGAGCCGAGCCTCTGTCTCTCCGTAGTACTTGTTCATTATCTCGGGGCCGTTTATCAGTATGAAGTTGGCCTCAGCCTCGGTAGCTACGGCCTTAGCTAGGAGCGTCTTGCCGCAGCCCGGCGGTCCGTAGAGCAGAACACCTTTAGGAGGTTCTATCCCAAGCTTCTGGAAGAGCTCGGGGAAGCGTAGCGGGAGTTCTATCATCTCCCTAACCCTCTGTATCTGCTCCTGCAGCCCGCCTATGTCCTCGTAGGTTACGCTGGTTCTGAAGGCCTTCTCCTGCATAACCCTGCTGTGGATTATCAGCTTGGTCTTCGGGGTTATCTTAACTATTCCGGAGGGCCTGGTCTGGATTACGGCGAAGGTGAATAAATTGCCGAAGAAGAGGACTGGAACTATGTTTTTCTGTACGATGGGGTATTCTATCAGCCTGCTCTTAACAAGCTTGGTGAAGTTTTCATCCGGTTTTATCGAGGTGTTGAAGGGGGCCATGACGACCATCTGGGCTTCTTTAACGTTAGCCTTCCTAACTATCACGTAGTCGTTCAGCGAAACCCCCGCGTTGTTGCGTATATACCCGTCTATCCTGATTATGTCCCTATCCTTCTCATCCTCGATGTAGCCTAGCCAAAGCGTTGCAGCAGCTATCTTCTTCCCCCTAATCTCCACTATATCCCCCGTCTGTAACCCCGCCTCAGCGCCTACGCTCCTGTCTATACGGGCTATACCATAGCCTACATCCCTCTGCTTAGCCTCCGCAACGCGGAGCCTCAGCTCCTTCACACTCATCCGCTAACTATGGTTTCTGAATAGTATAATATAAGTGCGAGCTCTCTAGAAGTTTTCTAAAACATAACACTCTTTATAGATTTTTAAGTTTTTCAAAAAGTTTTCTAACTCTTCAGCATTTATAGTATGCGGGTTATGTTCTCTATCGTAATATCCTCAACGCCCTCCACGTTCCTTATCTTATCCTCCAGCGTCTCTGTATATCCCTCTTCATCAGGCATGGTGAGGCCTACTAGTATTGATTTTAATCCGAATGCCATATCCTCCTTCTTATACTCCCTAACTACTATCTTCTCCGGTAGGGTTTTCTTGACCCTTTCCATCAGCTGGTCTAGGTCTACATCAGGGCTGTTGGGGAGGATGCGCAGTATAACTAGTACGTTTCCCATTCTATACACCTCAAGGCCCCTCGAAGCCGCATGATGGGCATATGTAGTTTCTAGCCAGTTCTCTGCACTTCTCGCACCGCCATATCGTAGCTTTCCCGCAGCTGGGGCATGGGAAGGATACAGCCCTCTCGTCGGGGGCTACTGACCTGTGGCACCAAGTGCATATAGGGAGCGTTATCTGGGAGCTGCTCATAGTTACGGAATCTCTGCTAGGTGGTGTATTTAAGTTTGAAAAATATCCTTCAACATGCCTGCGAGGAACTTTATGGTAACGTGTGAGAAGGCCAGCCTAGCTAACGTGAGGGCTTGGTAATCCATGTTACCCCTGTCTGATAAGAAGCTTGGGAGGCCGCTATCTTCAGCCGCTTGGAACAGTCTATCAAGCTGGGATGGTTTGAGCCGTGAGGTTAGTCTGCGTAGAAGCCAGATTCGCCTCAGCTCTGGGTATGTCTTCTTTAATGCTTTCTCGAAGTGGGGTTCGCCTGTTGCTATTTCTTTCGCTGCTTCCGCAGCTAGTATGCCCCCGAAGATAACCCCCCCGCCTGTAGTTGCTTTAACATGCCCCGCAGCATCGCCTACGAAGTATACCCTACCCAGCCTGGCATCTTCTAGGGGTTTCCCAGTATAGACGGATGAAGACATAATTCCCAATATCCTGGATTTAGGAAACTCCTCCCGCATGAACTTCCTAGCCCTCTCGTATATTCTGCTGGACGCAGCTACACCCACCTTACCCAGCTCATCATCTATAGGAACTAGGTATGCGAAGAAGTCTGGCAAGTAATGTTTGAAGTAGAGGTAAACCATTCCAGGGTCTAGGCCGTGGTTATTGACTTGATACTGTATTATAGGTATCCAGCCGTTTAGATGGTATCTTGGGTGTAGGGCTCTGGCTACCGCTGCTTCACGGCCCTCGGCATCCACGACATAATCTGCTTCAACCACCTTATTGCCTGATAAGTATACTTGGTAGGTGTTGTCTTCTCTATGTATTTTCAATACTCGTTTTCCCAACGTTATTTCAGCTCCCGTCTTTATAGCCTGCTGGGCCAGGTACTGGTCGAACCTCTCCCTGTTAGTAACTACCGCTACCCTCCCCTTGGCTTCTACCGTGAAGGTCTTTCCTGAAGGTGATTTGAAGACGGCTCCTCTTATGAAGTTCTGCAGGTAAGGGCCTGATGGGTTTACTCCAATCTTCTTAATCCCCTCTATGCTGTATAGCCCTGCGCATTTCTCTGGTCTTCCTATTGTGCTGTGCTCTTCAACGACTGTAACTTCTACGCCTCTAGAGGCCAGCTCTCTAGCTGCTATAAGACCAGCAGGGCCTCCGCCTATAACTACCGTCCTCTTCCCGCCTGCCAACGCTACTTAAGATGGTGATATTACAGGGTATAATAGGTATCTTTGCGTCGTGGAGAGTAGTGTTTATGAGGGAGGTAGGTGTAGCTGCTGTTCAGCTGAGGCCTAGAAGGCCTGGGGAGGCGTTGGAGGATGTAGCTAGGCTGGTGTCGGAGGCTAGGAGGCTTGATGCTGATATAATATGCCTCCCTGAGGCTTGGAATGTTGTTAATCCTTACAGCCAGTTTCTAGAGGCGGTAGATGCTTACGGCTATGTCGTGGGTGTTTTGTCTAGGTTGGCTGAGGAGAATGGCGTGTGCATACTTGGGGGTGGTTTGTATAAGAGGCGTGGTGAAGGGGGTTATGTTATAGCATGCCCCGTTGTTAACGCCTGTGGTGAGCTTGCAGGTGAGCAGCTTAAGGTCCACCTCTTCAAAGATGAGAAAAACCGCTTCAGGAGAGGGGATGAGTTTAGAGTATTCGAGTTTCATAATGTTAGGTTCGGGGTTCTAATCTGCCATGATATAGTTTATCCTGAGTCTGCTAGGGAGCTGGTGCTACGGGGGGCTGAGGTTATCTTCAACCCCTCCAGAATAGTGTCAAGCGGCGTAGGGGCGTGGCATATATACGCAAGGGCCCGTAGCCTTGAGAATAGAACCCCAGTTGTGGCTGTTAACGTGGTGCTTAACAGGAGGTATGGAGGGGGTAGCTTGGTGCTGGGGCTGTTGAGGAGGGGCAGGGGTATTCTGTACCCAGTTACGCTTGCTGAGGTGAGCGGGGATGAGGGGGTGGCGGCGGCTAAGGTGGATGTAGACGAGTATCTGGAGGCCCGTGCGGAGAGGCTTTCCAACAGGCATCCAAGGGCATACCGGTCGCTGCTTGAGGGAAACCCTATATTCGGCGGAGACGATATGCGGGGGAAGGTATGAACGTGAGGGCTCACCTGATGATAAGCGGGAGGGTTCAGGGGGTTTTCTTCAGGGCGTATATGCGGGAGGAGGCGGAGAGGCTGGGGCTTAAGGGCTGGGTTAGGAACCTCCCAGATGGGCGTGTAGAGGCTGTGGTTGAAGGGCCTGAGGAGGAGGTGAAGAAGCTTATCTCATGGGCCCACCGGGGGCCGCCTGCTGCTAAGGTGGAGAAGGTTGAGGTCATGTGGGAAAGGCCAACAGGGGGTTTCAGAGGCTTCACAATAAGAGCCTGATGCATCCGCTTAAGTAAGGCCGCCTTACACAGCTACTCCTCAGGAGGGGTATATAAAGAAAGCCGCTCCAGAGAAGGGCCTGAAAACAGAAAACCCAAAAATCCCCAGAAAAACAGGCTTATTCGCCCATCAACGGAAAAACCAAACAAAAAGTATAAATAAAACCAAAACCATAAAATAAATGCCTTAACGTGAATCCGAAAAGGAATTGAAAGAAGAGTTTCCTAATATTGATGACCTGTAAACCTCCTTTTTTCGTGAATCCGAAAAGGAATTGAAAGTCGTATTCCAGCACAAATCCTTTGCCAACCAAC
>DQVM01000124.1 GCA_015661775.1 Candidatus Caldarchaeum subterraneum
GGGTAAACCCTGAGGCAGAGTATGTGTTTGGTGAGATAGATGGTAAGAGCCTGCTGGTAAGCAGGAAAGCGGCGGAGAAGCTGAAGGAACAGAGCAGAAACATAGTTATAAGGAGAGCTCTAAAGGGAGAGGAGCTGGTGGGCCTTAAGTGTAAGACTCCCCTAACTGAAAGAGAAGTCTTGATACTACCCGCAGGGTTCGTAGACCCAGATATAGGTACGGGGGTAGTATACAGCGTCCCCTCCCACGCACCCTATGACTACGCAGCCCTGAAGGAGCTCTGGCAAAAACCCGAACAGCTAAAACAATACAGAATAACCCCTGAGCAGGTCAAGGAGATAAAACCAATTTCAATAATCCAGCTTGAGGGATTCGGAGAGCATCCAGCCGTGGATATTGTTGAGAAACTCAATATAGGGAGTCAACATGACCGTGAGAAACTAGATGAGGCTACTAAGGAGATTTACTCGCAGGAATTCCACCGGGGGGTTATGAAGCAGAACTGCGGAGAGTTCAGCGGCATGCGGGTAAGCGAAGCACGTGATAAAGTAAGAGAACACCTGCTGAACATAGGCATGGCCGACACCATGTACGACCTCCCTGAACCCGTTATATGCAGGTCAGGCGACGCATGTATAGTTAAGATTGTGGAGGATCAGTGGTTCCTAAGCTACAGCTCCGAGGAGTGGAAGGAGAAGGTAAGGAAGCTAATCAGAGGCATGAATATACACCCTGAGGAGGCTCGTCAGTGGTTCTTGAATATAGTCGACTGGCTCCGTGACTGGGCTTGTACGCGTAAAACAGGCCTGGGTACTCCCCTGCCTTGGGATAAGTCTTGGATTGTAGAGACGCTGAGCGACTCAACGGTATATCCCGCTCTCTATACTGTAAGCAAATACCTTAACAGCGACCCAGAGCTGAGGGAGAGAGTGAACAGCGAGGCGTTGAGCTACATCTTCCGTGGTGAGGGAAATTTAGAAGAGCTGGCTGAACAAACCGGTATAGACGCTGCGAAGCTCAAGAAACTACGGGAGGAGTTTCTCTACTGGTATCCCGTCGACTTGAGGATTTCAGCCAAGGAGCTCGTTCCCAACCACCTCACCTTCTACCTATTCCACCACACAGCTCTATTTGATGAGAGTAAATGGCCCGCTGGAGTTGGGGTTAACGGCATGATAAAGATAGAAGGTATGAAAATGGCGAAGAGCCTGGGCAATTTCATACCTCTGAAGGTTGCTGTAGCACGTTACGGAGCTGACGCCACTAGATGCACACTGCTTCTTGGGGCAGAAGACTTAGATGATCCTGATTGGAGGGGTAAAGTGGCTGAGAATGTAAAGAATGACCTGCAGAACTTCCTGAGAATAGTTGAGAACGTGGTATCCTCAAACCTTGAAAATGACGAGACAGATGTTGATAAATGGCTTAAATCAGCAACTATCATTAAGGTGATTAAGATTACGGCAGCTTTAGAGAAGCTGAAGACAAGGGCAGCATGCGCCGAAGCCTTATACGGCATGCTCAACAACTGGCGCTGGTACGTGAGAAGAACTGGAGGTAGGTTCTCTAAGGCTGCTCGTGAGGTGGTTGAAACATGGGTTAAACTTCTAGCCCCCTTCGCACCCTACACAGCTGAGGAGGCTTGGAGCATGCTGGGTAACAGGGGCTACGTATCCCTAGCCAGCTGGCCCGTTGTAAAAACTGATGACGTCGAACCCCTATCCATAGTTAAGGAGGAGAATATAAGAAGAACACTAGAGGACATACATGAGATAATAAAAGTTACCAAGAGAAAGCCCCATAAAGCAACACTCTACGTATCCGCAGATTGGAAGAGACAGCTTGCATATGAGATAGTAAAAATCCTCTCAGAGAATCCGCACGTTAGAGGAGGAGAGATAATAAAAGCCACAGTTAATAAGTTCCCGGATAGAAAGAAGGAGCTCCCCAACATAGCTCCTAAGATAACCGACATAGTGAGAGAAAACCTTGAAAGAGTGAGCATGCTGCTGCGGGAGGTAGGTAGCCAAGCAAACCCCTATGATGTTATGCTGGAGCTGTTGAAACAAGACGGCGAAGTAACCAAGGAAACTGCAGAGCTTCTATCAAAAGAAGCGGATATACATGTTGATATAATACGAGAAGAAACGGTTTCAGAAGATCCGATGGGTAAGGCCAGGTCTTCTCTATCGCTTAAACCGGGAATATACTTGGAGTAAAAAGAGATATTTAGTCAGCGGTTTTACTAATACCCTACAAGAATCCTCCCAACGCTTTAGCTCACCTGTAGTAAATATTTTTATTTTTATGGGATGTTTACGTAAAGTATAGAGAATGTTGAGGGTAGCTTTAGCGTATAGTGGTGGTCTCGATACTACTGTAGCTATAAAATGGCTTGAGGAGAAGTATGGGGCTGAGGTTATAACAGTTACGGTTGATGTTGGTCAGGAGGAGAATTTCAAGGAGATTGAGGAGAAGGCCTACAGAAGCGGGGCTGTTAAGCATGTCTTCATAGACGCCAAAAAGAGGTTTGCGGAAGAATACGTATCAGGAGCTGTCATGGCTAACGCCCTGTACGAGGGTGTATATCCTCTCTCCTCAGCCTTAAGCAGGCCGTTAATAGCAGAGGAGGTTGCTAAAGTAGCTCTAAGGGAGGGATGCGAAGCCGTTGCCCACGGATGTACAGGAAAGGGAAACGACCAGCTTAGGTTCGACACAACATTCTCAGCAGTAGCCCCTGAGCTCAAGATAATAGCACCCGTAAGAGAATGGAACATGAACAGAGACGACGAAATAGAATACGCCCTCCAACACGGGCTGCCGGTAAATCCAAGAAAGAGCCGGTTCAGCGTAGATGAGAACCTGTGGGGAAGGTCGATAGAGGCAGCTGAGCTGGAAGACCCCTGGACAGAGCCTCCTGAAGAAGCCTTCAAACTCGTAAGACCTATACGAGAAACGCCGGATAAACCAGCTGAACTAACTATACGCTTCGAGGAGGGAGTTCCAAGGTCGTTAAACGGAGAGACGCTTGAGCTGGTTGATTTGATAAAGAGGCTCAACAAGATAGGTGGAGAACATGGATTCGGGGTTTTAGATCATATAGAGGATAGGGTGGTTGGTATAAAGTCGCGGGAGGTTTACGAAGCTCCTGCAGCGTTAATCCTTGTCACGGCCCACATGGATTTGGAGAAGATGGTTTTAGGTAGGCGTTTCCTATCGTTTAAACGGGATGTGGATAAGCTTTGGGCTGAGCTGGTTTACGAGGGGCTTTGGTTTAACCCGCTAAAAAAAGCACTGGACGCGTTTATACTGGAGTCGCAGAGAGGATTGACGGGAGAGGTTAGGCTAAGGCTCTATAAGGGCCGGTTAGCAATACTGGGGAGGAGGGCTGAGAAACCCCTGTACGCTAAGGAGATGATAACATACTCGCGGGAAAGCCTCTTCGACCAGAAGGCAGGGGAGGGATTCTCAAGGATATGGAGTATAGAGACATACCTGGCTGCTCTGGTTGAAAAGAAGAGGAGGGAGGATATTAAAGCCAGCTAGCCTGTGAAGAGAGACGCCAGCTCCCTCCTGATAACCTGCCTAAACCTAGCCACACGAGTCTCCGCAGTATTATCATATACAATTCTCCCGTCAACACTTCTAACCCTTACCCCACATATTGTTTGAACCGGGGCATCGTCAATAGTTATCTTAACACCTCTCTCTTTCTGAACCTCCCCAACGATATCCCGCAGAACCTCATAAGACCTGCTGTTGGTCTGGACTATTATCTCCTTAGCCTGTATAGCTTCGATTGCTTCGTTAAGCAGGTTTTTTAGAACCCCCCCAAGCTCCTTCTTGTCCCTTATATTTTCTATCCTTTTTAGAGCCTCTTGAATCGCGGAGTTTATACCATCCTCAAGGACTTCCATTGATTTGTTGCGGGCGTTTATCTCCGCTAAGCTTATTATTCTCTGCTTTAGGCTCTCGCGTCTCCTCCTACCGTCTTCAGCTATCTCGGCTGCTCGTTTTCCTGCTTCTTGGGCGTTGAGTTCTAGGGTGCTGTATGCCTCTTGTTTAGCCTTCTCTAGGACTGTCTTATACTCGCTGAGGGCTTCTTTGATTACGTCGTTTATTACCTTATCAAGCGTAATCGAGGCCAACGTGTCTCGTGTTTTCACATCAACACCTCCATAAATGCTTAACTACTACTGTAAGTCGGTTTATGCCGGGAATGTCAGGCGGAGAACCCACGGTTACGATAGAGATTAGCATAGGGAAGAACGTAAGGGTTGTGGTCTCAGGAGCCCCTAACGCAGACCTGCTGGCCGAGTCGCTTAAAGCAGCGTTAATGGCCTTGCAGCAGGCAGGCGAGGTTCTTGATGTTAAAACCATAAGCCTAGGTCAACGCCGGTTGCCTGAGAACGTTATTAAGAACATAAGCAGCTTTAGTAATAAAGAGCTTGCCCTTCTACTGCTGTACTTCGAGGGCCCCATGAATAAGGAGCTTATTAACCAGCGTTCCCGAGAGCTTGGGAAGGAGATTAAGAGGGATTGGCTTGACACGGAGCTTTACAGGAGCATGAGGGAGCTTATAATGTCGGAGGATAACCCTGAGGGTGGTAAGGTGTATAAGCTTACGGAGAGGGGCAGGATAGAGGCCGAGAAGATAATAGAGGAGAAGCAGCTCTAGATTCCTAAAACCTCCCTCAGCATGGCCCTGTAGTCTATTCTCTTAGGCCTTCCGGTTGGGGGAGGAAGCTCATATATAAGCGGAGTAGCCCTTCTGGCCCTAATCTCGTTAAGCTGAGCCCTGAACTGACTGGATAAATCCTCGGAGACGACAATCAAACCCACCTCAGGGTTGTTAACCAATATCCTTATCTGGTTTAACGCATCCTCAGGAGAGGTTACTTCAATCCCTTCAGCCCCGGCTATCTTGAAACCAGCAACGAAGGTTCTGCTCCCGACAGCCACTATACGCATACCCCAGCTCCCCACCGCCTTGCTTAAGAGAAATAGCTATTAAACCCTTGTCCAGCCTATATATGTATCTCAACAATATCCCCATCCTCTAGGACGTGGCTGGGGCCTACTTGCTGGCCCTGTATCTTGACAGATTTACCCCAGACACGGGCATACTGCAGCTTCTCTGCGAACTCACGGTGTATCGCCTGAGCCAGCTCCAGAACAGTTGCTCCACGGTGTAGGACTATAGGCTTGTTACTGGTAACTCCGTCCTTCTGGGTGTAGATGCGTATTATCTCCAAGCTCTTGAACATGGTCTCCTTAATACGCGATGCGTACCTATCTTTGTATAATATGGAGAAGGGGGTGATTGGTAAGCCGTACTCGGAGACCATGTGCTTTAGCTCCTCGGCCTTCTCCCTTTCCTTGATTAGGTCAGCCCTACCTACTATCACCATGCTCCGCTTGTAAACCGCTTCTCTTATCGCCTGCTCCTCCACGTCATCTAGAGTAGCGTCGCCGTAAATCTTAACTACAGCATGCTTAATCCCCAACCCATGCAAAAGAGTTTTAACATCCTGCTGAGTCCCCTGGAAGCTTCCCAAGGTTACCAGCCTTATACCCCCGCTGTCCTTCTTCTCAATAATAACATCAGCCCTCTTTCGCTTCAAGACTATCCCATAGCTGTCTAGAATCGATACTATCCTCCTGAACTGCTCAGTAATATCACCTCCGCCGTTCAGGGTTATGGCTATTAAATCCGAGTTACGGGCAACGGCTACGCTTCTTGACGTAAAGCCTGTCTCCTCCAGCTCCTCAGTCAACACGGCGGGGAGCTCGACTATCTGCAGCTCCACAGTATTATGTATCATCATACCCGGTATAGGTCTTACGGTAGTAAGCTGATACGCCTCAACGGCCGGCTTAGCGTTGGTTAACGTAGATAATATAGTGGACTTCCCTGAGTTGGCTACACCCAGTAAAGTAACCTGAGCAGCCCCCTCTTTCTTAACGTGGAACAAATCCTGCCGCGTGGCTTTGGTTGTTCTCCTAGTCTCCAGCTCCCTCCTCAGCTTAGCTAGGGTTGTCTTCAAATGACGCCGCATCTTCTCAGTTCCTTTATGGTCTGGAATTAGTGAGAGGGCTTCCTCCAAGATTCTAATCTTATCCTCCACCCTCCTAGCAGCTTGGTACTCGGCTAGTTTCTTCTGAGCCTCCGCAGGCAGATTGGTTGGCATTCTCTAAAATATAGGAGACCAACCCTAACTTAAAAATCTCAAAACTTCCAATAAGATGCTGAGCCAAGATGGGGAGCTGGATTGGTATAAGGGATACGCTTGTGGATTCTCTCTACTCCGTTATGCCTGAGCATAGCAACGCACTAGGAATTCTACACGGAGGTGTTATAATGTCGTGGCTAGTATCAACAGCAACCATGGCCGCTGCGAGGCTTTCAAGAAGCGCCGTAACCTTAGGAGCTTTAGATAACATATCCTTCACC
>DQVM01000046.1 GCA_015661775.1 Candidatus Caldarchaeum subterraneum
AGCCCCATCCCAAGGCTACCTCCACGGAGCATCCCCGTGGGGTATTTTCGGCGATAGGTCGTTCCAGAGCCTATCGCCTATGGGGGTTTCACCCCAGTTTCCCGGGGTTGTCCCCCTCCTTGGGGTAGGTTGGCTACGTGTTACTGAGCCGTCTGCCAGGCCCCCGGAGCCGGGGACCTTCGACTTGCATGGCTTAGTCTCTCCCCGATAGCGGTGGGGTCCGGCAGGATCAACCGGAGTCGTCTTGCCTGGGGAGGCGGGGTTGGGTTTCCGGGGGCTTTTGGGCCTGTGCTTGGACCTAAGCGTGATTCTTAGGTCCTCATTTTGTCGCCACGGTAGGAGGCCGTCCTGTCATTCCTGGGGAGCGCCTCTCCCCTTGGTCTGGACGGTACCGCCGTCGGACCGTGGCTATTTAGAATTGTGTTATGGCTGTTTAAATACTTTATTGAGTTATGTTTAATATCTGCGCCGTGAGCGTGCCGTATTTCACGGTTCTTGTGGTTTTTACCCGCCAGGGGGTGTTTTCTAGGGCTTTTTTGACGGTTTTCTGCTTGGTTGTTATCATGGTGAGCGTGGCCGTCGGCGTTGTTTTGGCTAGGGTTTTGAGGGCTTCTTCGTAGAATTTCTCGGGGTTTGAGAGGCCCATTCTGACGCCGTAAGGTGGGTTTGTTATGATTTTATCCGGCGGCTCCTTGATGTACCGGTCTATATACCTAACATCCGCTTGTATTGTTTTGATCACCCCTGTTAGGGATGCGGCCTCTATGTTCCTAGCTGCTCCTTCTAGGGCTTTGGGGGATGCGTCTGAGGCGGTTATCTTGAGCCTCTCCCTATTTCCCGGCCTTTCCATGCTCAAGGCCATGTTCCTAGCCTCCTCCAGCTCTTCCTTCAGTATCTTGAGCCTCTCCATGGCTAGGTTTCCTCTCCTCAGACCCGGGGGTATGCCCAGCGCTTTTGTTGCTGCTTCTATAGGTATAGTAGCCCCTCCGCAGAAGGGGTCTAGCAGATACTCGGTATCCCTCCAATCAGCTATCCTAAGCATCGCGTATGCTATCGTGGGGAGCAACGCCGCCCTATGATGCCACACCCTGTAGTAGCGTCTATGGAGGGACTCTCCTGTGGTGTTTAATCCGAGGAAGAACTCCCTATCCCTAACCAGGGCGAAGAACTCAACATCAGGTTCGTCTAGATTGACTTTAAGCCTCCTCCCCGTCGCCTTTCTAAACTCATCTATTACCACATGACCTACCTTGGCAGCTATTTCGGGGCTTGTGAAGCTATGCTCCCCATGCCTCTCAGCTCTTACCGCGAAGGACTGCTCAGCATCCACGTAGTTTACGTAATCAACCTCACGGGCTATCCTCTCAACGTCCTCAAGCGAAAAAACCTCCCCATACGCTGCCAGGATATATACCCTATGCAGGCTTCTGCAGCTGTAGTTGAGGAGAGCTACCTTGCTTAGCGGCAGGTCCATTAGTATCTTACCCACGTCAGCCTGCGCCTTGTATCCTGTTATCTCCAGCACCTCAGAGGCTGCTATATCCTCAAGCCCGCTTACGCAAGTTGCGAATACCCTTACCATCTCCCCTCCTTTCCCTTCCCCGGAGGCGGTTTCTTTCTACTGGGAAGATTAATCTTTCACTCTTCAGCTTACTTCATTAAGCATGCTGGGCCCTGATGAACTTGCCAAGTATATGCGGGAGAACGGTATAGAGGGTGAGATTATCAGGCTTGGCCCCAGCTCCGCCAAGACATCCAGCTCCGCCGCTAAGGCTGTTGGATGCGACGTAGCCCAGATAGCCAAGAGCATAGTTCTTAAAGGTGGGGAAAGCTACTACGTTGTCGTCCTTTCAGGCGATAGGAAGATAGACATAGGAAGGGCTTCGGCATTTCTTAACGAGGAGACCCGCCTAGCTAGAGCTGGTGAGATCCTTGAGCAGACAGGCTACCCCGTGGGCGGGGTGCCGCCCTTCGGACATGCTAACCCCCTTAAGATTCTGGTTGATAAATCGCTGCTGAGGTTTGAGGAAGTATACTCCTCAGGCGGTTCTGAGGATACTTTACTCAGGATAAAAGTTAGGGAGTTGGTTAGAGCTGCTGAGGCGTGTGGTGGTTGTGTTGTTGATTTCTCGGTTTAGCTATCCGAATGCCCTGTCCCCTGCGTCTCCTAGGCCTGGGACTATAAACCCTTTATCGTTCAGCTCAGGGTCTACCGATACCGTGAATACCTCCGCCTTCTCGTGTGTTCTCAGCACCTTCTCTATGCCGTATGGGGTTGATATCACGTTGGCGAATATAAGCCTCTGCGGAGAGCCTCTCCTCCCCAGCTCCTCTATCACCTTACACATCGTAGAGCCGGTAGCCAGCATAGGGTCCGCCACTATCGTTATTTCATCCCCCTTGAATGTAGGTAGTTTTATGTAGTTTACCTCTATCTCAAAGTTGAGGTCCCCCCTGTAGGTTTCCTCAACCCTCTTAGCGCTTATAACCCCCTGCTTCGCGTTTGGGAAGACCTTCAGCAGCCCCTCCGTCAGCGGCATGGCTGCGCGTAGGACTGTTATCAGCACCACGTTATCTATATCCGGTATATCTATGCCCCTGGCCCTCACCCCTAAGGGTGTTTCAACCTCCTTCTCTACGGCCTTCATGGTTGCAGCTATCTCGAAGCCCAGTATCCTGCCCAGCTTAACCAGTCCTTTCCTGAACTCTATCTGCCCCGTGTTCTTGTCCCTGATTCTAGTCAAAACCATCTGGGCGTATGGATGGGTTATTACGTGAACCCTGCTGTTGGTTTTACTCTGCAAAAAGCCCTCCTAAAACCGCTATAAGACTAAGCTATAAACATAACATCGGTGTTTATGGTGCTTGGCCCCAGCTCCAGCGAGGTTAAGAAACGGATTAGGGAGGCTGTGTGGCGGATTCTGGAGGAGAGGAGGGTAGCCACGTTCCCCCTACCCGTCAAGGGCCGTATCCCAAACTTTAAAGGAGCTGAGGAGGCTGCTGAGCTTCTGTGCAGAAGCCGTGAATACTCCGAGGCCAGGGTTGTTAAGGTAAACCCAGATTCCCCGCAGAGAAGGGTTAGGGAGAGGTGCCTGCTGGACGGCAAGACCCTAATAATGCCCACACCCAGGATAAGGGAGGGCTTCATAATACTAGACCCCAGCAAGATACCAAGAAGCCATGTGAAACAAGCAGCCACTATAAGAGGAGCCTTCCAGCTTGGCCAGAAGATAAGCCCCGAGAAGCTTCCAGCCGTTGATTTAATCGTCATAGGCTCTGTAGCGGTTAGCAGGGAGGGGGATAGAATAGGGAAGGGCGAGGGGTATGCGGAGCTGGAGTACGCTATACTACGTACGCTCGGGAAGGTGAGTGAGAAGACCCCAA
>DQVM01000029.1 GCA_015661775.1 Candidatus Caldarchaeum subterraneum
CTGATAACGCCCTCATAGTAACGAGCATCAACAGCTTCCTCAGGTCCTTCCCGGCCTTGGGTATTGGTATACTTATCCTCACTATTCTGATAGGGGCTGCTGTAGGCGCTGTCCTTGGCTTCGTAGCAGCATACCCGGCGGTGAGGCTGAGGGAAGAATACCTAGCCATGACATTACTCGCTATGGGTGAGGTGGTTAAGATAATCGGCTACAACTACAAGCCTCTGATAGGAGGAACATTAGGGGTTCAAGTCCCAGACCCGCTGGCGGCTGTTCCATCTGGTATACGCTTCCCCCTCATGAGCGTCATAATACTGTTATTCGCCCTAGCTGTGTTCCTCTACATCAACCGGCTGGTCAACTCGCCTCTGGGGCGTGTTCTGAGGGCTGTTAGGGATAGCGAAGCCGCTGCTGAGACGCTGGGAAAGGATATTGTGCGTATTAGGATTAAGATTCTCGTCTTAAGCTCGGCTATAGGGGCTACGGCGGGTTCGCTCCACGCCTTATATACAGGAGGCGTAATAGCCCTAACCTACGACAGGGTAGTATGGACCTTCTGGCCATGGGTTATGGTTTTGATGGGTGGGATGGCTAACAACGTGGGGGTGCTACTAGGCACGTTAGTCTTCGTAACCGCAAGACAGCTCATAACCTTCTACAAAGGAGCGTTAGCCCCCTACATACCTTTCGACGTGGTCTGGCTAGACTACATCCTCCTAGGAGTAACGCTGCTCTTAATACTAATGTACAGGCCAGACGGGATAATACCTGAAAAGACATCCAAGACTATTAGCTTCGAGAAAATAGCTATGGAACGGCTTAAAATGACGAGAGGGAAAGAAGGGGAATAATGACAGATGCCGTAAGTAGGTTCGTAAGTAACGCTACGGCCGCCGGTTCTGAGGTTGTTGAGTTGAAAACTCTAGGTGAATGCTTTAAGAGGGTTGTGGAGGTTTTGCAGGTGGAGGGGGTTAAGCATGTATCTGTTCAGCCCTCGTCTGCTACAGCTCCGTTGTATGAAATGCTGCGGGGGATGGGTTATAACGTGGTTTCACCCGCCGCCGGTATAAAGCCCCTCAGCGTTGTGGAGGCTGGTATAAGCCCAGCGGAGCTGGGCATAGCTGAGACAGGGACGGTAGTCGTAGCTACAGACTCAGAGGCTGCTCGCCTAGTCTCGGCCCTCCCACTAATCAACATAATCCTGCTGGATAAATCCAACATAATAGAAAGTCTGGTAGACGCCCATAGATGGGTTAGAGGTTTTATAAGCAAAGGTTATGCAGTCAGCTTCATAACAGGCCCCAGCAAGACAGGGGATATAGAGCTTAAGATGGTTAAAGGAGTCCATGGGCCGCATAGAGTATTGGTGTTCATCCATGAATCGTAATCTGATGAAGGAGGTAAAAGAGGCTCTTAATAACAAGAGACAGGTAGCTAATTTAGTAAACGCCCTAACCAGAATGCGGGATAGAAGAAGAGAAGCAGTCGCTAGATTCGCGTTTAAAGACTTCGCGGAGCTTAAGGAGATAAGGAGGAGAAATAGACTAGATGTGCGGAGGAATATTGAGAAGCTGCGGGAAGCCGTAGAGAATAGCGGCGGGTTCTTCTTTTTAGCCGATTCCCCTGAAGATGCTTGCAGATACATAGCGGATGTCGTGGCGAGGAGCTCGGCTAAGCTGGTTGTTAAGTCTAAGTCCATGACATCGGAGGAGATAGGGTTGAACAGCTACCTGGAGTCTATTGGGGTGGAGGTCGTTGAGACCGATTTGGGTGAGAGGATTATCCAGCTGGCTGGCGAGAGGCCCTCGCATATCCTAGCCCCCGCAGTACATAGGGATGCTGCAAGCATAGCGGGTTTGATGGCTGAAAACCTTGAGCCTAGCCCCAAGGCTATAACTAGGTATGTCAGGGAGGATTTGAGGAGGTTCTTCCTCAACGCCGACGTGGGGATTTCAGGTGCTAACGTAATATCTGCTGAGGATGCTACCGTGGCTATAGTAACTAACGAGGGAAACGAGAGACTGGTCTCTTCAATACCTAGAGTTTACATATGCGTAGCGGGTGTTGAGAAGCTAGTCCCCAGCATGCGTGATGCCCTGGCTCTGCTTAGGATGCTCGTCCCAAGCGCCACGGGGCAGGTTATCTCCAGCTATGTCACGTTTATATCACCTAGGTCGGAGGGTTTCGGCAGAACTAGGGAGTTTCACTTAGTTTTGGTGGATAACGGCCGCCTTAAAGCCTTAGACGGCCTGCTCGCCGAGACGCTGGAGTGTATACGCTGCTCAGCCTGCTTCAACGTATGCCCAACCTACAGGGTCTTGGGAGGGCATGTCTTCGGCCATATATACACAGGGCCAATAGGCCTGCCTTGGACAGCGGTAACCCACGGCCTTGAGAAAGCATATGAATTCTCCAGCCTATGCATAAGCTGTGGACTCTGCAAAGTTGAATGCCCCGTCGATATAGATATCCCATTCATGATATCAGTAATAAAAGAACGCGGCAACGGCATGTACGGGGAGGCAGCTCCTCTCCTGCTCAGAAACTATGACAAGCTAATCGAGATAGGGGCTAAGATGCCTAGGTTAAGCAACCTAATACTAAACAGTAAACTTGGCAGGTATGTTATTGAGAAGTTGGCTGGTATAGATTCTAGGAGAAAAATCCCGCCTTTGGCGTCTGAAAATCTATACTCCCTCTCCCGCAGGATGGGGCAGAGGATAAGAAACCCGATTCGGAAGGCTGCGCTGTTCACGGATTACCTGCTGATGTATATGTTCCCTGAAATTGCTATGGCAGCCGTAAAGGTTCTTAACAGGATGGGCGTATATTGCGTTGTTCCTAAGCAGGGGAGTAGCGGCATGCCGTTGATACAGTACGGTTACCTGAAGAAGGCTAGTAAGACGGCTAGGTATAACATATCACGCCTCCTGCCGTTTGTGAGGGAAGGGTATGATATAGTATGCCTAGAGCCTACCGCGTGGTATTGCTTAAAGGAAGTATATCCAAGGATTGTGGAGGAGAAGGAGGAGGCGGAGGCGGTTGCTGAAAGCTCCTTCACCTTCTCCGAATACCTCCTGCTGCATGGATTTAATGAACCAAGCTCCGGGGATGGGCTCAAGCTGGCGTACCACTGGCCCTGCCACGCTAGGGAGAGGAACGTTGTAAAACCTAAATCTGTAGAGCTGCTTGAGAGGTTGGGGCATGAGGTTATGTTGGCTGACGTAGGGTGCTGCGGCATGGCGGGGACATGGGGTATGAGAAACGGGTATAAAGGCTACGAAACCAGCGTAACAATAGGTAAAACCCTGATAGAGAGCTTAGAAAAGACAAAAGCCCAATTTTTCATAACAGACAGCACAGTATGCTACTTGCAGATAAGAGAACTGGCGGATCCTAGGAAGACACTCCACCTATACCAGCTCTTAGACAAGCCCTTTTAGGTGGTCTGCGTTGCGTTACAGATACGGCCGTGGAGATTCAGGATACACAGACTTGATGGGGGGAGGAAGGGTAAGGAAAGACCATCCCAGAGTCGAGGCCTACGGCTCCATAGACGAGCTCTCCTCCTTGCTGGGTGTTGCTAAAACCTTCGTGAGGGATGAGGAGATAAAACACGTGTTGAAGCAGGTTCAGGAGCATCTCTTCATAATAGGCGCTATCCTCTCCGCTGAAAAGCCTCCACCAAACATACCAAGGGTTGACGAGAATACAGTTAGGTGGATGGATAGGTTGATAGAGAGGTATGAAGAAGAGCTTCCACCTTTAAACCGGTTCATCATAGCAGGCGGAACCAGAGGAGCGGCCCTGCTTCACCTAGCCAGAACAGTGGCGAGAAGAGCTGAGAGGCGGGTAGTATCTTTGGCGGAAAAATCCCAAGTAGACAACAGCATACTAGCTTACATGAACAGGCTCTCGACGCTTTTATTCACGTTAGCTAGGCTGGAAAACCACAGGGCTGGGGTTGAAGAGGAGGAGTGGCGGGGTAGTTACTAACTAGGTTTTTCCATCGCCTTCCGCAGCATGGCGACAAGGGTCTCGCATGCATATACTACAGCTGGGTATGAGAGGTAGTTGAGGGTGTTGCTGCTTATAGATACGTTGGCTGCTGGCTGGGTATAGCTGCTCACATCACCTGTCCAGAGCTGTAGAAGAACCCTGATTCTAGGTAGGAAGGGGAAGGAGAACCCCACTCCACCAAGCCGCTCCCTCCTCCCACCTAGAGAACTGGCTGCTGCCTCGAACCTCTCCCTCTCATAGCCGAATGTCTGCAGAAACGGCCTTAGAACCATCTTCTTGAAATAATTAACCAGCTCTTGGCTTGTCATACCCTTAATTAACGGAGACCACGCCCCGCTCACCTTAGAACCGTCCCCGTTAACTAGATACTCTAAAACTACGTAAGATAGCTTAACCCCGACGTTCTTCCCTGATATAAGGTCTAAAACCTCCCCGTTGGAGAGCTCAACCGTTAAAGTTCTGTTAAGAAGGTTAATGATAAAACGCCCCCTCTGATCTTTATCCCTAGGCTTAAGATAGACAACGTCGCATTTCTTAGCTATCTCCTCGTATTTCAACCGTGTTAGCCTGTTGAACGTTTCGTGAACCCATGTATGCAATTCTGCGTCGCTTGAGGCTGGTTTGTTCCTCCTTCCAGTTGACATGCTTAGGGTCACTCGCCAGTAGCTGGTGATTCTTTTTCTTTATGAAGCTAAAAACTTTAAGCTCCCATGTTGGAGTTGTTATCTGTGGTTATGGTGGGTATTGGCTTAGGTAAGCTTGTTGTTGAGGTGATTAACGTAGGTAATGAGCTGCTTGACGGGAGGACTCTTAACTCTAATTTACAGTGGATGGGGGGTAGGTTCTCGGAGCTGGGGTATGTAATTGGAAGGGCTGTTATAATACGGGATGACTTGAGGGAGATAGCCTCGGCCGTTAGAGAAGCTCTACGCAGAAAACCAAGGTGGCTAGTAATATCAGGGGGTTTAGGCCCCACGCATGACGATATGACGCTGGAGGGTGTAGCCAAAGCCCTAGGGAGGAGGATGAAGGTAAACACAGAGGCCCTTGAGATGGTAGTGGAGCATTACGAGAAGCGTATGGCCGAGAAGGTGATAGAGAGGATAGAGCTGACGAGGGAGAGGATAAAGATGGCCATACTACCTGAAGGAGCTAAACCCCTTAGAAACAGAATCGGAACAGCTCCGGGGGTTCTGCTCAAATCCAACTCCACCAAGATAGTCTGCCTACCCGGAGTCCCAAGAGAAATGCAGGATATATTCAACAACGAGCTAATCCCCATGTTAATAAAAGAGTCCAAAGGAGGGAAGATAGTTATGAAGCATGTTGAAGTTGAGGGGGTTCTAGAATCCTCCATGGCCCCGCTGCTCGTTGAGGTGATGCAGGTGTTTAAAGGCCTTTACGTGAAAAGCAACCCAAAGGGCGTGGAGGACGGTAAATCAATAGTTAGCGTAGACTTCATGGCGGATGAACGTAAGGGAGGTGAGAAGCTGGTTAACGAGGCAGTCAACTACTTTAACGAGAGGCTGAAGGAGCTTAAGAGAAGGGAGGAGGTTTAACGCCTTGAATGAAGTTGAGCAGGCTTGGGAATACGTAAAGCAATCGCCGGAGCTATACAGTAGAGGGTTTGAAAGGGGGAGGGAAGTTGGAGAGAATATAGACGTTAAGCAGGGTCTACAAGGGGTCCTATTCCTAGGGATGGGAGGCTCGGGGATAGCTGGGGATATAACACAGGATTTACTGCCCAAACCATACAAAACACCCATACACGTTATCAAGGATTACGCCATCCCATTCAAGCTGGATGAAAGGTTCCTGGTTATAGCTGTAAGCTACTCAGGGACAACGGCCGAGACGATAACAGCGGCTGCGCAGGCTAGGAGGCAAGGAGCTAAGCTGGTCTTCATAACCAGCGGAGGGGATATGATGGAGATAGCGGAGAAAAACGGCATACCTGTAGTTGAGGTAACTAAAGGGCTACAGCCTAGGTTCGCCACGCCTGAGATGGTGGGGGCATCCTATGGTCTGCTTACATCAACAGGCCTAACAGAGGATAATAAATTCCCCAGATATATTGAAGAGCTTAGGAGCTTCGTCTCAGGCTTCAAGTCAACCGACTCCGGCGAGCCTGCAGAAGCCGCCGAGGCCATGGCTGGTAAACCTATAGTTATCTACTCCCACTCCCACCTGGTCTCCTCAGGTTATAGGTTTAAGGCACAGCTGAATGAGAACGCCAAACACCCCGCCTTTCACTCCATACTCCCTGAGGCTGGGCATAACGAGGTTGAGGCATGGCCTGCTAACCCTAATGTGACCAGCGTTATCCTACGAAGCGGATGGGAGAAACCCGCGTTAAGGGAGTTGATAAGTTGGATGCTGGAGGAGCTGGAGAGGCGTAGAATGAACCATCATCAGCTGAGGGTCGCCGCATCATCCCCCACCTCTGAAATACTAAAGCTAATAGCATTAATAGACTTCATCAGCGTAGCGCTAGCCAGGAAGAATAACGTAAACCCTACAAGGCTGGAGATACTTCCGCAGGTTAGGAGGGCTGTAAAGACTAACGAGAAGCTAAAAGAACACGCTGTCGCAGGGTTTTAGACCTATGATGCGGAGGCTCCTGCTCCTACTAGAGGAATCGGGGATAAGCCATAAGCATAGAATAAAATACGCATCCTTAGCTACGCTGGTGATAATACTGATCTTCACGTTATCGTCGTATCAAAGCATAACCCAGGAAGAAGCTATAGCGTTACTTAAGCAGTTCTCCGAGCTTATCCAAGGAAGGTTAACACCGTATGGAATATTCCTGAACAACTTCCTAATCGCCTTGGCTATGGTTATTCCTGTTGTGGGTGTTGGGGTTGCGGGGTTTATAATATACCAGACGGGTCTTGTGGTGTCAGCCATGTCTGTCCTCTCGGGGGTTCCTGCTTTAATACTGGTTTTAATCCCCTTCATAACGTTTTACGGGATTCCTGAGATGCTGGCCTACGGTGTTGCCGTGTCTGAGAGCGTAATATTAACAGGCCAGATTATCAGGGGGAGGTTCAGAGGAGAGCTTAAGGTCCTGCCCCTGGTGATAGGGGTAATACTCATACTCTTGGTAGTGGCTTCTTTGGTGGAGTATCTTCTGCTGGTTGCTATAGGAGAATTGGCTGGGGAGATGGGAATAGAGATGCCAGTATAAGCGCAGTTAAGTCCCCTAGGAAGACGGCCACGAAATAACCGGCTGTAAAGAATATTATCAGGGGGATTCCGGGAGTAACCCATGCGTCGTCGTATCCGCTCTCCGTGAAGTCATCAAGCGAGATGCTAAACCTGAACCTCCTCTTATCGTTTTTACGTTCTTCTATCAAACTCCAGAATCTCTTTCTAGAGGCGTCGGCTAGCCTAGTTCCTAAGAAAAAGGCGGCTATCTTCCTTCTTAACGGCTCATCCTCAAAGCCGTTGAATATCTTTTCACCTGAGATTATCTTCCTCACGTTCCAGAGGGCGAGGAGTATGGGGAGGGATGCTGAGAGAATCATACCGTTGGTGAAGGTGGTTAAACCCATCAACCCATGTATCCTGTAAGGTGCTGGGACGAAGGGGTCTACTAGAGATATCATAAGGAGGGCTTTAGCATCAGCCCCTCCATAGAGGCCTGCTAAGTATATGGCAAAAGCCAAAGCCCCGGTAACAGCTACACCGATAAGATAAATCCATACGTTAGAGAAGCCATTAACGTAGAAACCGTAGAGATTAATCAGCAAACCTAAGCATGACGGGATTATCCATACTATATCATCCACCTCACGGGTTTTGAAATCCCTGTACGAGGCGTATAGCAGGGCTGCAGACGCTATGTATGTGGTAAGCCAGTGTAGGGTCATGAATAGTCTCTGGTGCGTGGAGTAAGATGGTAGAAATAATGGTTAGGGCCATATGCCTAGTAGGTTAACCGCCTCCGCCACCCTGTCAACTGCCAGTATCATAGCGGCGTTCCGCATATTTGTTTCGTATTTCTTGCCGTAGCTTACTACATCAGCGAATGCCTTCACCATCTTCTCCTCCAGCTTCTGGTTAACCTCCTCCAAGCTCCACCTCTCCCTCTTCAGGTTTTGAACCCACTCCAAGTAGCTGACGGTAACCCCTCCAGCGTTGGATAGAATATCCGGGACAACAGCTATCTTACGTTCATATAGTATCTTATCAGCTTCAGGCGTTGTAGGCCCGTTAGCCCCTTCCACGATAACCTTAGCCTTTATCCTATCGGCGTTCTTCTCTGTTATCTGGTTCTCCAAGGCTGCGGGTATAAGGAAGTCGCACTCAAGCTCCAGCAGCTCCTCGTTGGTTATTGTTTTAGCTCCGTTATAATTAATTACGGAGCCTGTTTTCTTCTTATGCTCCATCACCGCCTCTGGGTTTAGGCCCCTTTCGTCCAGTATCCCGCCCTTTGAATCGCTTACCGCAACTATCCTGGCGCCCCATTCATGTAGTATCTTGGCGGCGTAGTAGCCTACGTTCCCGTATCCTTGTATAGCTATTCTAGAGCGGTTCAAAGGTATGTTAAGATGCCTAGCTATCTCCCTAGTAGTTATAGCCACTCCCCTTGAGGTTGCCTCCCTCCTTCCGTAGCTTCCCCCCACGCTTACCGGTTTCCCCGTAACCACCTCAGGTATCTGATATCCCTTCAGCTGGCTGTAAGTATCCATTATCCACGCCATGGTCTGCTCATCTGTATAGACGTCGGGGGCAGGTATGTCCACTAGAGGCCCTATTACCTCAGCTATCATGCTGGTATACCTGCGGGTTAGCTTCTCCAGCTCCTCTCTGCTCATCTCCTTAGGGTTACACGCAACCCCTCCTTTAGCCCCTCCGTAAGGTAGGTCAACAACGGCGCATTTCCAAGTCATCAACATAGCAAGGGCCGTAACCTCCTCCAGCGTAACCTCAGGATGATACCTTATACCGCCTTTATACGGGCCACGGGCGTTGTTATGCTGAACCCTATAACCCATAAACACGTTGAACTCCCCATTATCCCGCTTAACGGGGACAGATACTATAACCATCCGCTTAGGCGTTTTCAAAAACTCTACAATACCGGAGTCCAGTTCCAGCGTCTGGGAAGCCTCATGCAGCTGCTGTAGAGCGGAATCAAAAAACTTATTCACACCCTGCTTAAGCATAATACATTCACATTAGTTCAGCTGTTTTGATTTTTATTAAATTTAATGCTACGTTTTCGGGGGATTTTAAGATTACGTTGCGAAAGGATTTTTATCCTGACGTAACAGAGGTTAAGTATGGCGTTACTATCGGTTAATGGTCAGAGGTTCCTCTCGCTAACTTGGAGGGATATAGAAGAGCTGGTAGATAACCTCTTTCTCAAACTAGGCGAAACTTACAAACCTGATACTATAATAGGGGTTATGCGGGGCGGGGTGATAATAGCTAACCTCCTTTCTGACTTGTTTCAGAGTCAGGAAGTCTACGTCATCGGCTGCAGGTCTTACATGGGTAAAGATAGGCGGGAAGAAGTTAAGATATACCACGACTTAATACTGAAAGACCTGCGTAACAGACGTGTTCTGGTTGTAGATGACGTGTCTGATAGCGGTAATACGTTGAAAACCGCCTTAAAACACATCATAACCCCCCGCTCCCCCGGAGAGGTGAGAACCGCAACCCTACACATAAAACCCTGGACCAGCTACACCCCAGACTACTACGTTGATAAGACCGACGCTTGGATAATCTACCCATGGGAAAGGATTGAAGCGATAAAAATACTGGGGAAGATATTCATCAAAGAGATGAACCACGAGCAGGTGGTTAGTGAGTTAAGCAGATTAACCAGGGTTAAAAGGGATGATGTGGAGAGGGTTCTAAAAGACTATGATAGGTAAAGATAGGTTATTTACATAGCCTTTCAAAAGCTTACGCCAGCGGTAGGAAGGCCTTGAAGGTCTACGCCGAGGTCTATGGATGCGCGGCCAGCATGGCTGATGGCGAGATAGCGTTAGGCCTCTTAAAACAAGCTGGTGGGGAGATAGTAGCATCGCCGGAGGATGCTGATGTCAACATAATCGTAACCTGCGCCGTCAAGGGCCCTACTGCCGATAGGATGGTCTCTAGGGTTAGGAAACTAAACTCGCTTGGAAAGCCCTTGATAGTTGCTGGGTGCATGGCCTCAGGGGAGCCGCGTAGAATAAAACAAACAGCGCCGAGGGCCTTTCTCCTACCCCCCAAGGAGATAACACGAATAACCGAAGCCGTCGAAAAGCTGCTGGGAGATGGTCTTAACACTCCAGTGGAGCTGGAGAGGGAGGTGAAGCTTGGCCTCCCCCGCGTAAGGAGAAACCCGGTAATCTCGATAATCCCTGTATCGGAGGGGTGTAGATGGAGCAAGTGCTCATTCTGTATAGTACCTAAAACCAGGCCTGGGTTCGGCAGCTTTCCTATACGGCTTATACTGGATGAGGTGAGGAGGAGCGTGGCGGATGGCTGTAGGGAGATCTGGCTTACCAGCCAGGACATGGGGAGCTACGGTATGGAGTCGGGGAGAAACCTACTACCTGAGCTGCTGGAGTCGGTGAACAACGTAGAGGGCAACTTCAAGGTCCGAGTGGGTATGATGAACCCGATATACCTAAAACCAATACTGCCAAGGCTCATCCAAGCCTACAAAGGCGAGAAGATATTCAAGTTCCTGCATCTACCTGTTCAATCCGGCTCCGAGAGGGTTTTGAAGAGCATGAACAGGGGACACGGAGCTGGTCTCTACGTAGAGGCTGTGGAATGCTTCAGGAAGGAGCTCCCAGAACTAACGCTGATGACAGACATAATAGTAGGATATCCAACAGAGACGGAGAGGGACTTTGAAGAGACTCTAGAGATAATCTGGAGAACAAAACCAGACTTCGTTAACGTCTCCCGCTTCTTCCCAAGGCCTGGAACCCCAGCCGAGAACATGAAACCCCAACCCCCTGAGACGGTCTCCAGACGCATACACAGGCTCAACGAGGTCTGTGAAGCAGCAGCTTTAGAGAGGAACGAGAGGTGGATAGGATGGACTGGAGAGGCTTTAGTAGATGAATGGGGGATTAAAGGAAACTGGATATGCAGAAACTACGCCTACAAGCCCATAGCTATTAAGACTGATAAAAACCTAATGGGGAAAATCATAGAAGTAGAGGTAACTGATGCAAAAACATTCCACCTAGAAGGGAAACTGAAGAAAATCCTACATTAAAGGGCCTGTGAAATATCCCAGTCCAACTGAAGTAGGCCAAGCAAGGAGCAGCTCTAGACTTTAATAATATACATTATGAAGATGATGAAGGATATGGATGTAAGCGTTGTTGGAACGGGGCGTATGGGGTCTGCGCTTGTTAAGCGTCTAAGCTCAGTTGGATACAGGGTTTATGCCTGGAATAGGAGTGTAGAGAGGCTGAGGGGATTGCCTGCTGAGGCTCTTAAGTCGCTTAAGGATGTTAAAGGAGATGCAGTAGCTATACTAGTCTCAGACGACCCTGCAGTTGAATTCCTGATGGAGAACGGCTTACTAGACGCCGATTTAACGGGTAAAACAATCCTCTTGATGGGAACCTACACCCCATGGTGCGTAGCCGGGGTGTATAGGAGGCTTAGGGAGAGGGGTTCATATGTTCTATGTTCACCCATCCTATCCAATCCCACAACCCTGGAGGCTGGGAAGGCGTATTGCATAGTTGGGGGAGATGCGGAGGGTTATGAGAGGGTTAAGGAGCTATACAGCTCTGTAGGGTCTTCAACTTACCTAGGGGATAGCGTTGAGGAGGCTGCTGCAGCTAAGCTGGCGTTTAACGGTCTTCTACTCTCCTTCGCCGCACTACTGGGAGAGGCTACGGGGCTGGCGAGAAGCTATGGAGTAGGCCCTGATAAGTTCACGGCAATCCTAGAGAATACGATGTTCAAAGAACTGGGGAAGAGGCTCATAACCAAGATGACCACCGTTAAGGAGGCTACGTTCACGCTGGAGCTGGCCAAGAAAGACCTTACATACGCCGTCCAGGCGGCGGAGCAGACCAACACACCCACGCAGATACTCTCAGCATCCAAAACCCTTTATGAATTGCTAACACGTATCGGAATGGGAGGAGAGGATTACTCAAAGGCAGGTGCTTACGAGTCTAGGTTAATAGATAGATATGATTAAATAAATCACGTAAAGGGTATTGGATGGATTAAGCATGTCTGGGCAGGAGTATCTTGAGAAGGGCCCTTGGAGGGGTGATAAGTGGTGGGTTACGCAGCTTAACTACGCTGATGAAGTTATGAAGCAGCTCCGTTTCCCATCTAAGGTTCAGTTTCATGATGTTACGCTTAGGGATGGTGAGCAGACGCCGGGTGTTGTGCTGAGGATGGAGGAGAAACTAGAGATAGCTAAAGCACTAGACGAGGCAGGTGTGGATAGGATAGAAGCCGGGATGCCTGTAGTATCTGAGGAGGATTTCCAAGCAATAAAAAAGATAGCTAACTTAGGGCTTAACGCCAGGATCTTCGGCTTCAGCAGGATTAGGAAGGAGGATATAGACGCTTGTATCAAGGCTGATGTAAGCGGAGTGGTAACAGAAGGGCCTGTAGGCTACCCTAAGCTGAAGTACCAATTCAGCTGGTCCGCTGAGCAGGTTCTTGAGAATGCTATCAAGGCTATAGACTACGCCAAGAGCCATGGGCTATATACTATATTCTTCACGGTTGACGGTACGAGGGCTGACTTGGTGTTCTTACTGGATCTTCTCTCTAGGCTTGAGAGGGAGACGAAGGTTGATGGGTTCGCTGTAGCAGATACCTTCGGCTCGTTAACCCCTGAGGCAGCTAGGTTTCTCTTCTCCAAGCTGAGGGAGAGGCTCTCCAAACCCCTAGAGTTCCACGGCCACAACGACTTCGGCCTAGCTACAGCTACGAGCATAGCAGCGCTATCAGCGGGGGCTGAGGTTGTTCACGTAAGCGTAAACGGAATAGGGGAGAGGGCTGGAAACGCAGCGTTAGAGGAGGTAGCCACCTCCCTCCACCTACTATACGGCCAGAGAACCGGTATAAGGCTGGAGAGGCTCTTCCAGCTATCCAAGACGGTGGAGAGGCTGACAGGCTTTAAACCGGCTTATAACAAGCCTATAGTCGGCGATAGGGTTTTTACACGGGAATCCGGCATAGGGGTTGCTGGATGGATAAAATACCCGCTGGGGAGCCAGCCCTACGACCCCGAGCTAGTAGGCAACAAACCCCACGTCATAGTAGGTAAGAAGAGCGGCCGCCACTCTATAGAGTACAAGATGAAAGAACTAGGGATAACTAAGAAGATAAGCGACGAGCAGCTGGAGAAGATACTGCAGGAGGTTAAGAGGAGAAGCATAGAGAAGAAAGCACCCCTAGATGATAAGGAGTTTATAGAGATAGTTGACGCTGTTACAACGCTGGGAAGGATAGTAAGCAGGTGATAAGTAGAGGCTGTGATGGTGTATATACTGCATTACAGCGAGATAGCGTTAAAAGGCGGTAATAGAGGGTTTTTTGAACGGGTTTTACTCAACAACTGCCGCCGTGTGCTGGGTATTGGTTTTAACGTCTTTAAGGATGAGAGTAGAATAATCGTTGAACCCCCCGCTGGGGTTGATGAAGGGGCCGTGGCTGAGCGGCTTAGGAAGATTATAGGGGTAGCCGCTGTCGGGGTAGGGGCTAGATGCGAGCCAACAGCTGAAGCAATAGTTGAAAAAGCTGTTGAGGAAGCTAGGAAACTAAACACCAAGCAGGTTAGGTTCGCCGTGGAAGCCACCCGCTCCTACAAAAAACACCCATACACATCCCTAGACTTGAGAAGGAAGGTTGCTGATGCTGTGTTGAACGAGCTGGGTTGGGTTGTTGATTTGAAGAACCCAGATGTGGAGATATACGTAGAGGCAGGTATGCGTAACGCCTACGTATACCTAAGGCGTTTCAAGGGGTTTGGAGGCCTTCCAGTAGGCTCCAGCGGTAGGGTTCTGTCTCTCCTCTCAGGAGGCGTAGATTCAGCCGTTGCTTCGTGGATGATGATGCAGAGGGGATGTAGAATAGATTATCTCCACCTCCACGCATACAGGGACTCAAACGAGGTGATGGGAAGCAAGATACCTAAACTCATCAACAAACTGACCGAATATGGGATAAAAAGCAGAATATTCCTAGCATCCTTCACACCCTTCTACCAGAGGGTATTAAACGCCCCGCCGAGGCTGGAGCTCATCCTCTTCCGCCACTACCTCCTGCGGGTAGCGGAGAAGATAACGGATAAGAAGAGGCTACAGGCAATAGTAACGGGAGACAGCCTGGGGCAGGTGGCGTCTCAGACCCTGCAGAACCTAGAGACAGCCCAGACCGGGATAGGGAAGCTCATCCTAAGACCCTTAATAGGAATGCCCAAGGAGGCTATAATCCAGAAGGCCCGGGAGATAGAGGTTCTTGACATAGCGTTGCAGGAGTATAAAGACTGCTGCTCTATAGTCTCTAGGCATCCAGCCACCAGCGTGAAGCCGGAAACCCTTCTTAGCCTATGGGATGAGCTTGGGTTGGATGAGGCGGTGGAGGAGACCGTGGATGCCGTAACGGTATTCACAGCTGAGATGGATAAAGGCTTGATGAAGCTGAGTCACCTAGCGGAGCAGCTATCTCCTAAAGACGATTAACGCTACGACCATCAACGCCACCATAAGAATTGCGAAGAGCCCGAAGGAGAGGTAGAGTAGATTCTCCGTCTCACTCAACCGGATTCTTACAGATACTATCTCCTTATCCCTCTGCTCCAGAAGATTCTTCAGGTTATCGTTTTCTTTCTGCAAAGGCTCGAAAGAGGCTCTAACATTCTCCAGCTCCTCCCTAGTGTTGTTTAGAATCGTGTTGAGCTCCTGAATCCTATCGTTGAGCTCTTTAATTTTCTCATCCCTCTCCGTAATTAGCTTCAAAGTATCTAAGTCGTTCTTGCTAAGCGGCACCACTATAGAACCCCATGAAAACATGTTGGGTACTAGTATATCACCGCTCTCGTTGTCAATCAGCATATCAGCTAAGACTATGTAAACGTTGGGGTAGGCGTCTAGGTAGGTTAGGCCAAGTTTCTTAAGGTCTCTCGTCCTGTCATTAACCAGCTTAAGCTTGCCTGTTATCTTTATCTTATCTCCCACGTCTAACTGCTTTAACGTCGCATAGCCTGTTCCGTTGAAGGGTGGGAAGTTAGCTGGCCCCATATCCTGCCCATCCACTTTAGGAGTAGCTATGAAGTCGAAGTTTGACACCCAGCCTCCGAACCTCTCCTCCAGAGCGCCTATAATCATCTGATTAGTGACTATAATCGTTAAGTTAGCCACTTGGTCAGCTTCGTAGGTTATTTCAAAATCAACCACTATGTTTTCTTTTTCTTCCTGAACAACCAGCTTATACGTGCTTCTACCAGCTATACCCCACTCACCGGATATAGGCCATTCAACGACATACTCCACATACCTATCTGGAACCCAGTCATAATCCCCGGCTTCTTGGGCGTTTATTACAGGCGTTAGGGTTAATAACGCTAATAAAGCTAGGGTGGCTACTTGGTATCTAGCCAGCGTCACGGCTTCTTCCCTAGGCTCTGTTAGTTTGGGAGATATTATCCTTTATCCAGCTTTGTCAGAACTGCGTGCTCCGGCGGTGTTGTAGAGATTATTTATGTAGCTGCCGGGGATTGGTATAGGTATTTATTCAAGGTTTAGTAGGTGGGATATGCGTTCTGGATAGTGGGTGATGCGGTATGGCGTCAAAGGAGTTGGCAACAACCGTTCTAGTAGGTAAGAAGCCGATAATGAACTACGTCCTGGCATGCCTGACAACCCTACAAACCGGGGCCAGCGAGGTTGTGGTGAAGGCTAGAGGAAGAGCGATAAGCAGGGCCGTTGATGTTGTACAGATACTGCAGAACAGGTTCTACAAGGACCTTAAGGTAAAGGACATCAGGATAGGGACGGAGCAGGTTCAGAGCCAGACAGGCCAGACGCTGAACATCAGCACGATAGAGATAACGGTATCCAGAGGATAGGCAACGAAACCTCTTCCCCAACTATTTATTATACCTAAATTATAGGCGGTAACCTTATAACATGATATAGGTTGGAGTTCCCAGTCTGCTCCTTTGACCTAAAATCGGGGATTTTCTGCCCCAAATGCGAGGCCAAGATACGCTCCGGGGAGGTTACGGAGCTTGATGTACAGGTTATGAAGCTACTGCAGGAGCTGGAGAGGTCAATATCCCAGCTGGGGGGTTTATCATATAGGAAGAGCGTCCAATCCGGGGAGGTGGTATTCGTGGTCTTGGGGGAGGGGAGCTTAGCTAGGCTTACACCACCGCAGCAGGCCATGGTTAGGAAAAAAATATCCGAAAAGCTAAAAGCCAACGTAAGGCTGGTGGAGGACTCGCGGGACATAAATAAGTTTATACAATCCCTAGTAGCGCCCGCTAGGATAACGATGGTTAACAGGATATGGCTCCCCGACCAGAGCGAGGAGATGCGGGTGGTGTTGAATGACGAGCGGAGCCTACGTATAAGGAGGGAGGTTGTGGAGGATGTGGTCGGCAGGGTTAAGGGTGTTACGGTCAGGATTGATTTTGAGAGGCGGGGGCGTAGGAGGGGTTTCTAGGGTAGGAGCCTCTCAGGCGCCCTTGGGAAGGAGGCGGCTTCCCGTATGTTACCCAGCCCCAGCATCGCCATCGTAAGCCTCTCAACGCCTATGTTAAACCCCCCGTGGGGCGGGGCTCCGTAGCGGAAGAACTCAGTAAACCACCTGAGGTTCTCTAGGTTCATGCCCTTATCCCCTACCTGCTCTATTATCCTCTCATACCTATGCTCCCGCTGACCCCCTGAGCTGAGCTCCAGCCCACGGTAGACCAGGTCTATGCTCCTAGCCCACTCAGGCTCCTCGTCAACCCGCATAACGTAGAAAGGCTTAACCCTATACGGGAACCTGTTGACGAAGAAGAAGTCATGCCCATACTTTTCCTTCACGTATCTAGCTAGCAGCTTCTCAGCCTCCCGGTCAAGGTCCTCCCCCCTAGGTATGTGCTTCCCCATACTCTCTAGTATTTCGTAAACCTCGGGGAACCTAAGCTCCGGGAAGGGTCTTTTAGGGACCTCAACCTCAGCTCCAAGCAGCTCAATCTCCTTTTGACACTCCTCTACAACGTTTTTTATTCCATTTACTACCAGCTCCTCCTCAACACGCATTACGTCATGTTCATCATCTATGAATGAAAGCTCAACAGCGCATCCCCTATGCTCGCATAAGTGCCTTGGCGTATGGCTAGGCTCGGCCCTCCAGTTGGGGCCTAGGTCGTATATCCTGTCAAACCCAGCCACCATGAGGAGCTGCCTATGAAGCTGCGGGTCTTGACGTAGGTATGCAGTTTTGTCGAAGAACTTAACCTCAAAAAGCTCAGCCCCTCCCTCGGAGGGTGCTCCTATGAGGCAGGGTGTGAAGACCTGCAGGTAGCCGTGGGTGTTGAGATACTCCTGCATCCCCTCCAGAAGCTTTGCCTGAACCTTGAATACCGCCTGCTGCTTAGGGTTCCGTAGGTCTATCGCCCTCCAGTCCAGTCTAGTATCTAGGTTGGATTCAACAACCCCGCTTACATCCAGCGGCAGGGGTTTATCGGCCCTAGACAAAACCTCTATCCTGGATGGGATTATCTCAACGCCTACTTTAGCCGTTATCTTATCTGGAACCGTGCCCTCCGCTGCTATGAAGTCATGCAGGCCTATGGCCTTAGCGGTTTCCAGAACCTCTGGTTCAACGCTGTTCTTCTTTACAGTAAGCTGTGCCACGCCTGTCCTGTCCCTAACCCATATAAAGATGAGCCTCCCAACCTCCTTGGTGTTTTCAACCCAGCCAGCTATCCTCACATTAGCCCCCGGCTCTGCTGGGATATCAGATATGTAGTGGCTACGCTTCAACCCACCTGCAAAAACGGTTAAGGCTACTATTCAAATCTTTTAGCGTATGAAGTAGCTAGCCCCATACGAGAGGTAGAAGTAGCTGAACGCAACAGCCAAGGCAAGCTGCCAACGCATCTTCTTAGAATACGCAACGGCTGCTGTGAGCATAAACACGGTTATGGTCTGGCTGATTATCAGTATGGTATCCCGAGCAAATATGCCGTAAGCCCCTGAGAACATCCCCAGCCTAAACACCCTATCTACGGAGTATAACCCCGGGAGAAGCCCCATCGGGAGGAGGGAAACCACTATACATGCGAGAAACTTCAGGTTCTCGGTTATGAGGTGGTTTAGGGGGTTGAGCCTCGGCTTCCTTATATTGCCTGAGATGAGAATACTAATTATACTTAGGTATATGAATGAGACGAGTATTGTGAATGCTGTTTTAAGCCCGAAATCCAGCAGCGAGAATCTTTCGGGCAGAACTGCATGCAGGAGAATCAGCTCCTGCCTAGCGTTTATGAAGAGGAAGGAAAGTATAGCGAGTGATAAAGGGGCCATAACAGCAGCTATCTTTGGGTATTCGTAGAAGGGTGAAAAGAGCCATATTGGGAATAGGATATTCTCAAGGGTTGTTAATATTCTGCTCTTGGGTTTTGCTGCTGGAAGCTCGTCAACCTGCTGGGTTACAAGCTTGTATATCTTCTCCCCCTCCTCGGTTAGCATGTAGTTACGCCGCTGGTCTTGTTTAATTAACGGGGAGAGTTGCCGTAGGTTGTAGTATAGGGAGCCTGTGCTTATTCCAAGCTTCTCCCTTAGGGCGGTGGCGCTTATCCTACCCGCATCCCCTACGGCTATTAGTATCCTGCGTCTAACCTTATGGCGGACAAGCCAAAGCAACTCATCGTGCTGTGGGTTCATAAGCGTATCACCAGAATTTCCATACGCCTGTTATCCATCCTAAACGTTCTATTAAACAGTTACCTATTCATGGCTTAATGTTCTTAAATATATTAATTAACCCTTACGTCGTATATCTCCAGAGCTTAAGGCAAGAGGAGAACTTAGAAATGTCATGGATTGAGGATACGGTTTCTTTCAGAGGTTATGTGAGGAGGAGTGGAAACAGCCTAGTAGTAACAATCCCCGCAGAGCTATCTCAGAGGTTTCTGATTAAGGAGGGGCAGGAGTTTATAATCTTAGGAATGGGGCGTAAAACCCCGGATTTTGAAGGGGCATTACAAATATACCTAGGTTATTTTGTGGTATATGAAAAGGCCCCGGTTGTTTTTCTGAAAATTACTAATGTTAAGGGGGAGCAGCTGGAGGTTATTAATCAGATTGCTAAGATGCTGGGCTCTACCTACGTTACCCCAGTTGAGGATGGAGTTAAGATAGTCCTGGGCAGTATTGAGAGAGGTGTAATTAAGAGGGCGAGGAGCATGGAAGAGGCTAAGAGTATAGCAGCCTCGCTGGTTGCTGAGCTTAAATCACACGGTATTGATGTGGAGGAGTATTCGGTAAGCGAAGAGATACTGGAGAGGAGGGATTTAGACCCGTCGGTGGTCTCTAAAGCCCCTTCAAAAGCAGGTGAGAATATCAGGTATAAATGGGAGCTTTAAGCAAGTTCGTTAAGGTTCTTCAAAACCTTCTCAACAGCCTCAGCTACATCATCTAAATCCCCCTCACACCCCAGCAGAACGTTCTGGGGAAGCCATACAACAGAGGAGCACACCTCCTCGGTGTTTTGGAGCCTCAGCCCCCCACCCGACATGCCAACCTCCCGCATAAGGAACCTGTATTCGTATAACGGCTTATATCCGGGGTTGCAGGGTATCCCCTCAGCCTTAAGAGCATCAACCAGCCGCTGCTTAGGGACTTTTTTAATAATCTCCCTATCCACCCTAAAGATGTAAAGGTGATAAGCATGCCTAGTTACTCCGCTTGGTCTCTTAACAGGCTCAACCCCCTCAATCTCTGACAGCCTCCTGCTTAGGTACTCGGCTGACCTCTCCCTTTTATCAATTAGGCTGGGTAGTCTACGTAGCTGGGCTATTAGAACTGCTGCTTGGAACTCTGTCATTCTGAAGTTCCAACCATACCTAACCAGCTCGTACCATTCTCTTCTCCTATCCCTGCCCACGTTGTGGTAGGACCAAGCTAGGTCCGCTACTTCCTCCCTGCTGGTGACTACTATCCCCCCTTCTCCGCTTGTCATGTTTTTGCTCTGGTAGAAGCTGAACGTCCCCGCGTCTCCTATAGAGCCTGCTTTCCTCCCCCTCCACTCAGCTCCATGGGCTTGGGCCGCGTCTTCCAGTATCTTAAGCCCGTATCTATCCGCTAGGGAGACCACTTCATCCATATCCGCTGGGCAGCCGCCTACGTGGACCGGGATTATGCATTTAGTATCCTCGCCTATCCTCCGCTCCGCATCCTCAACTGATATACCTAGGGTATCGGGGTTAATGTCGGTGAATACAGGTGTAGCCCCAACATCTATAACCGCCGTGGCCGTTGCGGCGAATGTGTAGGCAGGGACGAGAACCTTATCCCCCCTCTTTATACCCAGGGCCTTAAGAGCTATTACCAAGGCAGCCCAGCCGCTGCTGCATGCAACGCCATACGCAGCGTCGTGAAACCTTGCGAACTCCTGCTGAAACTGCTTAACCTTCTCCCCCCCTACGCTCCATTTCCCGCTCCTCAAAACCTCCAGCAGCAGCTTCTCCTCCTCCTCGCCGTAGATAGGCCACTGGGGGAAGGGTTTTCTCCTCACGGGTTCTCCGCCGTTAACAGCCAGCTTAGCCAAAGCGAGGCGAACTCACCCCATTCAGAATAAATACGTTATGCCCTGGAGGGGCTGTGGCCGTTTGACCATTCTAAATACAGGGTTTTCCTACTTTGGGTGTCGTCAAAATATTTATTGATGCAGCTAATCGGGATTGTCGTGGAAACGCTATGAGCAAACCGGCTGACCTAGGTTCTCTAAAGGAGGGGCATAACATAATCATAGACGGAGAACCATGCAAGATTGTTGAGATTGAGAAGAGTAAACCGGGCAAGCATGGCTCGGCTAAGATAAGGCTGGTAGCTATAGGGATTTTCGACGATGTTAAACGCACCTACGTAGGCCCTGCTGATACGAAGGTTGATGTCCCGATAGTGGAGAAGAGAACAGGCCAGGTGGTCTCAACCTCCCCCGACAGCGTCAGCGTAATGGACAACCAAACCCTAGAAGTGATTGAAGTCCCCATGCCTAAAGATGAAAACCTGAAGGGAAGAATAGAGCCGGGGGTAGCTGTTGAGTTCTGGACAATAATGGGCCGGCATATGATAGTAAACGTTAGACGCGAGCAGTAGCTGTCTTCTTATCTGCTTTCCAATCCTGCCTAAGCGTAGCAAGCCTATACGTGTAGCCGTCCATAACCGCTTTTAGGCTTGCCTCTACTATATTTCTAGACACGGCCGTGGTGGCCCACTGGGACTCGCCTGATTTGAACTCTGTGAATACCCTAACCGCAGCTGCTGTCCCGTCTCTCGTGTCTATTACCGTTACTTTGTAGTTTACGAGGGTTGTGTCTTTTAGCTCTGGGAATTTCCTCAGGATTGCGTTTCTAACGGCCTCGTCTAGAGCGTGGACTGGGCCTACACCCTCTCCCGTCTCCGTTACCGCTTCGCCGTTTATATCCAGCGAGACTATAGCCCTAGCTATCAGCTTTCCTATATCTAGGGTTTCAACCCACCATGTCCTTACTTTGAAGTAGCTCGGCTCATAGCCTATTGAGCGTAGCAGGATTAAGCTTACCGTAGCGTCTGCCGGCTCTAGGTGATAACCCATCGCCTCCAGCCTTTTTACCTCATCCAACGCAGCTGCGAATGCTTGTTTATCCATGCCTATCCCTAGGCGTTGGGCGTGGTGCTGCAGAGCAGCCTTGCCGGCCAGCTCTGATATTGAGATTATCCTCTCGTTGCCTACTAGGCTTGGGTCTATATGCTCGTAGGTTCTCGGGTGTTTTAGCATGGCGTCTATGTGGACCCCTCCTTTGTGGGCGAATGCGTATCTCCCTACGTAGGGATGGTTCTTCGGTAGGGGCCTGCCTGACAGCTCCTCCACGAAGTGAGCCAAGGCGGTTAGGCTGCGCAGCCTCTCCCTTGCACGGCCCCCCAGCAGCGAGAATCCCATCTTAAGGGCTAGGTTGGGTATTACTTGGCATAGGTCAGCGTTTCCACACCTCTCGCCCAGGCCGTTTATAGTTCCCTGAACATGCCTGGCCCCCTCCTCAACTGCGGCTAACGTGTTTGCCACC
Source organism: Candidatus Caldarchaeum subterraneum (assembly GCA_015661775.1). Lineage (GTDB taxonomy): Archaea > Thermoproteota > Nitrososphaeria_A > Caldarchaeales > Caldarchaeaceae > SZUA-1515. The sequence continues at coordinate 22,292 of DQVM01000029.1, forward strand.
GCAACCCCCGAGTCGTTGTGAGTATGTATCCCGAGAGGGCATCCCACTTCATGCTTGACGGTTTTTGTTATCTCCCTCAGCTGGGTTGGTAGAGTCCCGCCGTTGGTGTCGCAGAGGACTATAACCCTAGCCCCCGCCGAGTATGCTCTCCTAACAACTTCAAGCGCGTAATCTGGATTCTCTTTGAAGCCGTCGAAGAAATGCTCAGCGTCGAAGATAACATCCATGCCATGCCCCCTCAAGTACTCCACCGTCTCGCTTATCATGTCCAGGTTCTCCTCTGCTGTGCAGCGGAGCACCTCCTCTACATGCAGTAGCCATGACTTGCCGAAGATTACAGCTACTTTAACATCTGAGCGTAGCAGGGCGTCCAGCGAGGGGTCGTTCTCGGGTTTAACCCCCTTCCTCCTCGTGCTGCCGAAAGCAGCAACCCTGCTGTTGCTCAACGATATGTTCTTAACCGCTTTAAAGAACTCCTCATCCTTCGGGTTAGAGCCGGGCCATCCGCCCTCGATAAAATCAACACCAAGCTCGTCCAGCTTCTCCGCTATACGTAGCTTGTCATGTAGGGTGAATGTTACTCCCCGTGTCTGGGCCCCGTCTCGTAGCGTTGTGTCGAGAACCTCGACGTAGTTGTTTGAATCGATTCAGACACCCCCTATGTTGCTCCTTTTCTTCCTCGTAGCTGTATTTAAGCTTACTCAAGCCGGGGATGGAGAGGCTAAACAAGGCTGGCCTCCTCTATGATGAAAAACCCGCTGTAGCCCCTCCATGCTATACTTGCTCTTCTTATCTCTATACGGCGTTGGAATAGGGGGCAGTTGGTTACGAAGGTGTCGAACTCGCCCCCCTCCCCGCATGGGTTTATCCCATATTCCCGCGACAGCCTCTCAAGCTCTTCTGCAGCCTTTTTATCTACCTTCCTACCCAGCCACTCTCTCCCTAGACCCTCGGCGGATACGGCGGTTACCACGAACTCGAACCCTGTTTCTATCATCTCCCTTAACAGCTCAGCAGGATTACGGCCCCATAGAGGGGCTACTACCGAAAGCCCCAGCTCCTCCGCTATCCTCTCCACACGGGTTTTCTGGTATGCGCTTGCTATAGCGCCTGCGACTACTCCATCAACTGAGGGGAGGGTCTTTTCTAATGCTCTCCTCAGGTCCTTCAGCTCCTCCTCCTTAACCCCTTTAGTATGCTCTACAACCTGCTCAACCCCCATAGACTCGGCCTGCAGACCCGTGAAACGTAGGTTGGGGTAGTGGAACATGTAGCTATCAGCAGCTTCGGGGATTACCGTAACCAGCTTAACAACCTCATGCCCCATACGCTGGGCTAGGTATATGGAGTAGGTAGAGTCCTTACCGCCTGTAAAGAGAGCCGCCAGCCGCAATCCATAAAGCTCTAATGAGAAACAAGTTATTAACCTCAACATCTGCAAAACACCAAGGTATGAAGGTGAAGGTCGAGCAGGTACATGATAAGCTCCTCCTAGCTTTGAACGGGGATAGCCAAACAATCCTGATGGGCTGGGGTGAGGATAATAAAATAGGCTTCAAACCCATGGAGGCTGTCTTAGCATGTCTAGCAGGCTGCTCCATGGTTGATGTCGTTGAAATTATACGTAAGATGCGTAGGTCCATCGAGAGGTTTTTCGTGGAGGTGAGCGGGGAGCGTGTAGACGACTACCCTAGGGTCTTCTCTAAGGTAAAGTTGACTTACGTCGTTTATTCACGTGATTTAAAGCCTGAGGAGCTTGAGAAGGCTGTGAGGCTGTCGATGGAGAGGTATTGTTCAGTAGCCGCTATGCTTAGGAGGGGTGGTGTTGAGATAACCTTCTCTCAGGAGGTTAGGTCTTCATAGACGCTAGGAGGAGAAGCGTAACCAAAGCAAGGAGAAAATGCAAACCCGTTGCAGCCAGCTCGCCCAGAAGCCCTATGTCGATTATTCCTAGGCGGTAAATACCTAAGAAAGCACCCAAACCAAGCTGCGTTGAAAAGATTACCAGCAGCTCAACCAAGTTCTTGGCTGTTTCACCTGTCTTCAGCCGTTGATAAGCTGTGCGGAGGATTATTAGATATACCACGGTAGCTAATGCGAGGTGAAGTAAAGCGGTAGGCAGGGCTCCGGGCTCCCGGTAGGCGTAGAACCTAGCAGATGCCCCGCCTAGTAGGATGGTAGCTAGCAGCAGTAGGAGAGCGGGATTTCTCCAAAGCTGTCTCGAAACCTCCACTATATTCTACCACCACGCGTCAGTTTAAACGTGGCATAGAGGGTTGTTAGCATAACGAGCCAGCCTAACGGGTGGTGGATGTAAAGGCCTAAGATGGTTATGCTTTCCAGGCTTATCTGCAGAACCTTGTTTATCACTAGTAATATCACAATACCCACTATCCCTTGGATTATCGTTAGGATTAGAGGTATTGCTACTATTTTCCCTGCTCCCAGCTTTGCTGACCTTAGCAGGAGAGCCGTCAAGGCTATAAAGAATACCACGGCGATCAAAGTGTGTAGGGGTATGAGCTGGGCCGCCTCAGGAAGCGCGTTCACCACCCTGATGAGATAGAAGAGGTAAATGCCGCCGAGCCACTGTACAAGCGCTAGTACCGTAACAAGTCCTGCATGAGCTTTTAGCGATACCATGGCTTGTTGAGTTTTTCAAGCATATATGAGGGTTTATAAGTGTTACGTCAACAGCCACAACCGTTATTAGGCTATCATATTTCTGAGTTTTTAAGATGCTTAGTTGACTGAGAGGCGGGTATGCAGAGGTGGAGCGGAGCGGTTATAGTGTATGCTGGGCGTAAGGAAAAGGCCGCAGCAGCCTCTCAGCAGCTGGCAGGCTTCTTAACAAAATTCGGGTTAGATGTTAAGGTGATGAGTTTAAATGAATTTACTGCAAATAGTAAGCTGGTTGACGGGGTTCTGCTCCTAACCCTAGGGGGAGACGGTACGTTACTAAGGGCTGTTAGGAAAATAACCAACGAACAGGTCTATGTACTGGGGATAAACTTCGGCAGAAGCGGATTTCTATGCCAAGTAGATCCTAGCCAGATGTTCGAATCGCTGGAGAAGATTCTATCAGGAGAACCTAAAGTTGATGAGGTTATGAGAATAGCGTTATACGACGAGGGAAAACACATAGCAGATGCCTTGAACGAGGTTCTAGTTTCAGCCCGCGTCCCAGGGAGGGTGATAGAGTACTCGATAACGCAGGGTGATGAGCTTATACGCGACCTGGCCGATGGGGTTATCCTCTCAACCCCCGTAGGCTCCACAGCCTACGCCATGTCCGCCGGAGGGCCCGCTGTTGATGAGCGTGTCGAAGCTGTGGTCATAGTCCCTATGGCGTCTATGAGGAACTTAAGGCCCATAATCCTAAACGCTGAAGAACCTTTGACGGTTGAGATTAGGAAGGGAGATGCTCAGGCCGTGGTAGATGGGCATACAACATACCTACTTCAAAGCCGTAGGCTGGTGATAAAGAAGGCGGAAACCCCTATACGTTTCATAAGGGCTGAGGATAGGCCCTTCGCAAAACGCCTGCGGAAGAGGATGTATAAACACTAAAAATAAGCGGGAGGGAAAAGGGTTAAGATATACTTAGTCGCCTAGGACAGTTAATGGTTATATTTTTATATTCTAGGAGCATACTCCGAGATTTGGTATGACTGAGAAGCCGCATCTCAACCTGATAGTCATAGGGCATGTAGACCACGGGAAGTCGACGACCCTCGGCCATTTCCTCTACAAGCTCGGCGCCATCGACGAGAGAACCATAGCACAGTACGAGGAGGAAGCCAAGAGGCTGGGTAAGGAGACTTTCAAATACGCGTGGGTCCTTGATAGGATTAAGGAGGAGCGGGAACGTGGCCTAACCATAGACCTGGCCTTCCAGAAGTTCGAGACCAAGAAGTTCTTCTTCACGCTAATCGACGCACCGGGTCACAGGGACTTCGTCAAGAACATGATAACAGGCGCCAGCCAGGCTGATGCTGCTATTCTTGTAGTCTCGGCTAAGAAGGGAGAGTTTGAGGTTGGAGTAGCTCCCGGTGGCCAGACCCGTGAGCATGCTTACCTGGCCTTCCTGCTGGGTATAAGGCAGTTGGTTGTCTTGATTAACAAGATGGACGACTCGACGGTTAACTGGTCTAAGGAGAGGTATGAGGAGGTTAAGCAGGGTGTCAGTGACCTGCTTAAGACGATAGGCTACGACCCAAACAAGATAGCGTTCATACCCGTATCAGGATGGATGGGCGACAACCTGATAGAGAAGAGCCAGAACATGCCCTGGTACAACGGCCCTACCCTGATTGAGGCCCTCGACCAGCTGCAGGAACCGCCTAAGCCGATTGACAAACCACTAAGAATACCTATACAGGCTGTCTACTCTATCAAGGGAGTAGGGACAGTGCCTGTTGGTAGGGTCGAGAGCGGCGTCCTCAAGGTAGGTGAGACGGTAGTTATAGTTCCAGCTGGTATAAAGGCTGAGGTGAAGAGCATCGAGATGCATCACACACCCATGCAGCAGGCTGTTCCGGGAGATAACATAGGCTTCGCGTTGAAGGGCGTTGAGAAGGGCCAGATATCTAGGGGTATGGTAGTATGCCATCCAGATAACGCAGCTCCAGTTGCCAGGGAGGTTATAGCCCAGATAGTCGTGATATACCACCCAACAGCGATAGCCGTAGGCTACACCCCAGTAATGCACATACACACAGCCCAGACAGCGGTTAAGTTCGTCGAGATACTCCAGAAAATGGACCCAAGGACAGGCCAGGTGGTGGAGAAGAACCCCAGCTTCATCAAGACAGGGGATGTAGCTCTGGTAAAGCTAAGGCCCTTAAACCCGATAGCATGCGAGCCCTTCAGCCAAAACCCCGACCTAGGACGGTTCGCCATAAGAGATAGCGGGACAACAGTAGCGGCTGGGGTAATCAAAGAGATAACAGAACAAGGATAGGCAGAGCATAAATCCAAAAAATATAGAAAAATTTATTTAACCAGTCAATATTTTTTATCTTACAGTCATCTCTACACTTACGTCATCGGGTATCTGGAGGCGCATTATCTGACGCATCACGCGTTGGTCTGAGATCCCCAAGTCTATCAGCCTTCTGTGTATGCGCATCTCGTGTTTCCTCCACGTCTTGGTCCCCTCGCCGCATGGTGATTTCCTGACTGGCAGGACTAGGCGTTTAACGGGTAGGGGTACTGGACCCGCTATCCTGGTCCCCGTCTTCTCAGCTATATCCTTTATCTCGGCGCATACCTGCTCCAGCTTCTCCAGGTTGGTGCTGGTGAGTTTAATCCTAACCATCTGCGGCATGGCTGCTCCCTCTCTCGTCCACCTAAGCCAATAGCTGCTTCTATGGAGTTTAAAAACCTTAAACAGTAAGAGAAAACATTAATCAAACAGCGGGGAGGCTGGCTTCTCGATGGCTAAGGCTGAGGAGCTTCAGGGCCTTAGAGATGAGGTGGAGCAGGTCTCTCTGGAGATTGTGAGGCTACTAGGTAAGCGTATGGAGCTGGTTGCTAGGATAGCCGAGGCCAAGAAGAAGCTTGGAGAGCCTCTGGTTGATTTTGAAGTGGAGAGGCGGGTTAGGTCTAGGTTAAGCGATGAAGCTAGGAAGCTGGGCATATCCGAGGAGCTGGTTAACAAGATAACAACCCTCATGCTGCAGGAGTCGGTTAAGCTTCAGGAAGCTGGCGAGAAACCCAAGAGACAGGTATCTCACTTCGACATATTCAGAAGAGCACGGGAGCTGGAGGCTGAGGGGAAGAGGGTGGTAAGGCTTGAGGTAGGCGAACCCGACCTAGGAGCGCCCGGAGAGGTGGCTGGAGCAACGGCCGAGGCGGTTAAGCAGGGACGCTCCAGATACAGCGACGCCAAAGGAATAGCAGAACTAAGGAAGAAACTAGCTGAATACCTCTCAAACAAGTACAACACAGAAGTTAAGGCCGAGAACCTAATACTAACACCGGGAGGAAGGTTCGCAATATACCTAACCATGAGAACAACCCTCAACATGGGTGATGAGATAATCATCATAGACCCTTCATGGCCCATGTATAAGAACTGCGCCGAGTTCCTAGGCGTAAGGCCGGTGGTAGTGAATACCAGCGTTGAGAACGGATGGCTACCAAACGCCGATGAGGTTGCTGAGAAAATAACCCAAGCAACACGAGCCATCGTGCTAAACTACCCATGCAACCCCACGGGGAAGGTGATAGACAGGAGAACGTTTAGAAAGCTGCTGGATATAGCTAGGGAGAACAACCTGTACGTTATAAGCGACGAGGTTTACGCAGACTACAGCTTCTCAGAATACCCACCCTCCGTGCTGGAGTACGACGATGCAAATTTCATCAGGGTCTCATCATTCTCCAAGAGCTGGGGCATGACAGGGTATAGAGTAGGGTACGTAACTGCATCTAGAGAGTTGGTCGAAAAGATGGCTAAGATAAACGGCATGCTAATAACCTGCGTCCCGGAGTTTATACAGTATGGCTGTCTAAAAGCACTAGAACTGGAGGAGACTGTAAGGAGATACGCTGAGATTATGAAGAAGCGGATGGAAGCTGCAGTAAATACCCTATCGAAGATACCCGCTACGGTGCATAAGCCTGAGGGAGGTATGTACGTGTTCCCTAGAATCAACGTGGATGGTTTGGACTCCATAGACTTCGCCTTCGACCTGCTGGAGAAGAAACACGTAGCCCTCGCACCCGGAACGGTTTTCGGCGACTATAGTAACTACATCAGAATATCACTAGGAGCGTCTGAGGAGGATATACGCAGGGGAATAGAGTTGATAGGAGAGTATCTTCAAGAGAACGTCAAAACCTGAGCTTCCCAGCATATTTATACGTCAAGAGAACCTAAGCTGTGAAGAACCAGATGAGCGAGAGAGTCCTAGTAATAGGAGCAGGGGCTATGGGAGGATGGTTCGCAGCATACTTCAAGAAAAAACGAAAATACAACGTCATAGTCTTTGATAAAGACCAGGCTAAAGCAAGCAAACTGGCACGTAGCCTAAGGATATCGCATGTTAAGAGGCTTGACGGAGAGACGTTAAGGAATGCTGATCTAATTCTAGTGAGCACCCCTATAGAAGCTACGCCCAATATTCTAGAGAACATAGCACGCAGAGTAGAAGGAAAAGGAGGGGTAACTGTTGTTGAGGTAACGTCGGTTAAAAGTGAGGTTGTTAAGGTTGCTAAGAGGATAGTGCGTAAGAAGAGGATAACGGTAGTTTCTGTTCATCCCCTATTCGGCCCCGGGGTTGCTAGTCTAAGGGGCCAGAGCATTATAGTAACCCCCATAGCCGATGGTAGGAAGGAGGTGGGGATAGCTGAAAAACTATTCCCAGAAGCTAAGCTCTACGTCATGAACCACAGAGAACACGACAGAACAATAGCCTACACCCTCTCACTTATGCGTCTAATCCTAATAACAATCCTAAAGAACTGGAAACCCTTCATGGAAAAACCCAAGACCACAAGCCAGAAGCTACTGCTACTAACGGCCTCAACACTAATAAACGAATCCCCCAGCCTCTTCACACAGATAATAAAGAAAAACCCATACTCTAGAGAGGCTGCGGAACAGTTTATACGAGACTTCAATAACGTAAGAAGCCTCGATGTAAAGAGACTTAGAAGGCTATACAACAGGATAAGAAGGGATTATGAACATGTTACCAGAAGCTACGCGGGGGCCAGTAAAATAGCCGAATCCCTAGTAATAGAATAGAAGACCCGCATACTGTTTATAATTATTATTTTTTATAGTAATAAATTATGTGCATCGTGTATTTAGAATTTTTCTTCTTAAATTTATGACCAGCCTCCCCCACCTCTACCAATAGAGGTGGTTAGCATGAATGCTCTCGTTCTTCACAATCACTTCAATAACAACGGAGGTGCTGAGAAGGTTGCTGCCTCTGTTCTGGCGCTTCTTAAGAGGATGGGTTTCAAGGTTACTTTGATGTCCCACGATAAGGTAGACTGGAGGCGCGTAAGCTCGGCCTTCGGCTGCAGAGTAGAGGAGATTAAACCTGAGAAGGAGATTCAGGTAGGTCTGCTGCCAGACGGAGCTTACAAAAGGCTGCTGGAGTCGGTCTATACAGTAGTGAGTAGGAAAAACTACGACTTGATAATCTCCACCTACGCGGAGGCAGACAGGGGTTTGGCCGACATAAATTACATCCACTACCCCCACCTCTACGGGTTGAAGGAGGAGAGGGAGAAGGTTTACAGAAGCAGCCTATGGAAGCTATACCACATGCCCTACCAGATACTACACCAGACGCTGGACAGCTTAACACTACCCAAATCAACCCTAATCGTAAACTCCACATACACGCAGAAGCTGGCACAACGCTACATAGGATTCAAGCCATTAGTAATTCACCCACCTGTGGACTCTGTTAAAATATCCAGCATAACAAGAGCATGGAACAAGGGAGGTTTAAAGAGAGATAACATAGTAACCACAATAGGCCGCATAGCCCCCGGCAAGTATCTTGATGCCATACCATTTATAGCAGCCAAGACAAGGAGCGTTAAGAAGTTCATCATAATAGGAAGCACCCAGCATATGTTCCCAGACTACCTAAGCCACTTACATAAGACTATCCACCAACTGGGGCTGAAGGATAAAATAGTTATACTCACCGACCTGCCGTTTGAGAAGAAGATAAAGCTCATGGCCATGTCTAGGGTTTACCTGCATGTTATGCCCAACGAGCACTTCGGGATAGCTGTAGTAGAGGCCATGGCAGCAGGCCTAGTTCCCGTGGTTCACCGCTCAGGAGGCCCTTGGATTGATATCCTCCAGAGAAGGCATGAATACGGCTTAAGCTACTCGACGCTGGAGGACGCAGCATACGCTATCGACGAGATCCTAATGGCTGAAGAATGGTTTATAGACGAGCTATCCGCCAGAGCTAGAGAAGCCGCCATAAGGTTTGATGAGCATATCTTCAACAGGAAGATGAGGAAGCTAATAGAACTGAGGCTGGAGGATAAGTATAACAACTAGACACCCTAATATCCTAAAAAGCCTCCTGAAAATCTAATTAAAGAACCGTAGGGTGTGGAAAACCAGCGAGGCGCAGCTTGATGAGCATCTCAGAGTTCAAGGCCGTCCTCCCCGTAGCGGGACTTGGGACCAGGATGCTCCCAGCCACTAAGGAGCAGCCCAAGGAGATGCTCCCAGTCTTCGCCAAGACCAGAGACGGGAAGCTGTGCGTAAAACCCATGCTGCAGCTTATATTCGAGCAGCTATACGAAAACGGGGCTAGGGAGTTTATCTTCGTCGTAGGCCGTGGGAAGAGAACCGTAGA
>DQVM01000075.1 GCA_015661775.1 Candidatus Caldarchaeum subterraneum
ACACGTATTAGAGTCCTTACGTTATCAAACCGGAGATTATCGCTTGTGGAGTCGGGGATACGCAACATGGGGAAGGTCTTTCTACTTCCTATAGATGTTTTGATAGGTCTTTTCTACATTAAGAAAGGATACGTAAGATTCTTTGATTATTATATAAGGTGCAAAACTGAGATTGTCTAGGATGTTAGGCAAGTTTATAATATGCTGAAACCCCAGATGAGGAAGCTAAGACATGACGATTCAGATAGAGCAGGAGCAGGTAATAAGTATACTTATACAGCTGCTTGAAATCCACACACCACCCGGGGAGGAGAGGAGGTTAGAACATACCTGGAATAGGATATGTAGGAGCCTGCAGTATCCCAGGTATTGGAGGGATGAGAATAGCAGCTACTTCGCCTCGTACGGCGATGGTGGGAGGACCATAATGCTGGCCAGCCACGTAGATACAGTCCCTGGGGAGCTTCCGGTTAAGGTGGTTGAGAACAGGGTTTTCGGCAGGGGGGCTGTTGATGCTAAGAGTAGTGTTGCGTGTATGTTGATAGGCGCTGCGTTGGCTAGGGAGAGGGTGAGGGATGTTAGGGTGGTTGTAGCTGGGTTGGCGGATGAGGAGGGCCGGGGGAGAGGTGCTAAACGCTTAGTTGAACGGGGGTTTAAGGCGGATTACATAATCATAGGCGAGCCTACAGGTTTAACGGGTATAGCAACTTCGTATAGGGGGAGCTTAACGCTTAAGGTAGAGGCCAAGGCCCGTGGCGGCCATAGCTCAGCACCTTACATGGCCGAGTCAGCTCTAGAGAGGATACTAACACTCTGGAGCTACGTCAAAGAAGAGTTCGGAGGCAGCAGATACGAGGAGGTAACATCAGCCCTAACAACTCTCCACTCCGGAGACTGGCCCAGCAAGATGCCCGACAAAGCAGAGGCAACCATAAACATAAGATTCCCCAACCCATACACCTCCTCCCAGATACTGGAGAGTCTTAGGAAGAGAGCGGAGGAGACGGGGTGCGTAGTCAAGGTAATAGACGCCACGGAGCCCGTGGAGACGAGCATCTCCACCAGAACAGCCCGTGCCCTATCCCGTTCCATGCTACGTATAGGGTTGAAGCCTAGAATAGTTAAGAAGACGGGGACAAGCGACATGAATACGCTCTATAACATAACCCGTGATATAGTGGCCTGCGGCCCGGGGAACTCGCTGCTGGCCCACACGGATGAGGAGAACATAACGGTTGAGGAGCTTATGGACGCTGTTAAGGTTTATGCGGGGGCTGTTGAGGAGCTAGCTAGAACCCAGTAGATTCCTAAGCTTCTCCCCTATTCTCCTGCCCTCCTCCTTAAACCAACGTAGCTCCCGCTCAGCCTCGTAGCTCATAACCCCGGCCTTTTCCCGTATTTTATCAGGATTAGCCGACTGCGGGGTGGCGTAGCGTCTAACCACCTTACCCGGCTCCAGCAGTTCCCGCAACTGCTCCATAGATACAGCTCCTCCAGGAATGTTATACCTCTCCAACGTCTCCTTAAGGGATTCCTCGTTTAGTCTATTCTCCGCCATGAGCCTGCTTACAGCAGCCGCGGCGTTATGGGCCTGCCTGAAGGGGATTCCCCACTTGAGAGTTAGGTAGTTAGCTAGCTCAACAACCGCTGTAGGTGGAGAACATGCTAGGGCTGCCCTCTCCCTATTAACCTTAACACCCTCAACTGCCTTAGCCATGATAGCTAAAGTCTCCTCAACCTCGTCTAGAGCCTTCCAAAGCTTCGGGGTAATCTGCTGGAGGTCAAGGTTATATCCGCTAGGCTGCCTAGCAGCCATCAAATAAGCTGAAGAGAATAGACCCAGCAGCTCAGCCGCTTTAGTCCGAGCCACCTCAGCTACAACCGGGTTTTTCTTCTGAGGCATTATACTACTTGTAGATGACAGCGAATCAGGGAGCTCCAACAGCTGAAACTCCTCCGAGCTAAACAACACAAGCTCCTCAGCCAAGCAGCTTATAACTAGAGCCGTCTCCGCGCATAGGCAGAGGGCATCTATTATGAATTCCCGTGAAGCCGTTGCTTCAAGAGCGTTTTCACAGACCTTTGAAAAGCCCAGCAGCTCAGCTTCGTAGGAGACGTCAAGCCCTACGCTTGTCCCAGCAACCGCCGCCGAGCCCAGCGGCGAGTCTTGACATAGAGAGTATGTATGCTTTATTCTGGGTAGTAGTTTCATCAGCCGTATAGCGTAGCTATGCGTTATGAAGCCGAAGGTGGCTGGAGCGGCTCTCTGTAAATGGGTGTATGTGGGGAAAAGCGTATCAGCTTCTTCAGATGCGCGTTTCAGCAGCGTTAAGACTAGACCTAGCAGGGCCTCAGCCATGCTTATGAGCCTCTCCCTCAGCCTTATCTTTACAGCAGCCACTACGGCGTCGTTTCTACTCTTCCCTAGTGAGAGCATAGCAGCTGCCTTAGGCATCTTAGAAGCGAGATAATCCTCCACTATCATATGGATGTCCTCAAGCTCGTATCTCGTGTAATCTATATCCATGCGCAGCATATCGGCTAGGTGGTTTACCGCCTCCTCGCACTCACTCCAGCTAATAACACCTGCACGGGCTAAAGCCTTCAAGTGAGCCGCGTTAACGTAGACCACAGCCTCCAGTATCTCCCTGTCAAAAAGCAGAGATGAGGTATACTTAGCGGCCTCCTCGTCTAGCCTATCCTCCAGCCTACCTTTTCTATGGGCCAAGCCGGGTCGTTAGATTATTGTTCTGCCGGGAAATAAACCGTGAGAAAAGAAGTGGGTTTACTTTATCTGCTGCATGCCGTGTCTGTACAGGTGGGCTGCAAGCCCGAAGAGTATAAGGGCTACGCCTAGGTTGAAGAGGCTTACGTTATAAGCTCCTTCGACATATGCTTGGAAGGCCCCTATGGAGAGAAGAACAATAACCGCCAGGACTGCGAGTATTGACCTGACGACCCACGGATAGGGTATCCTAATGGTTATAGGCCTGGCCCGTGTAGGTGGTTTAGTCTCCCTCTTTGTCGGGGATGCGATGAACTTGTAGCTTATCCCGAATGTAGCAGCAGCTAGTGCAGTAAGGGTGGGCCAGAAGACGAGAGGCTCTATGTATACAGCCTCCTCTGGAGGTACTTGAGGAACTGTGTAGAACCCCCACACCGTAGTAACTGCTATGAGAACCAGAGCTGTTATGCCGAATGCTGTGAAGAACGGCCTATCCTTCCAGCTGAGCTTCTTAGACTTATCTACGAACGGGACTATGAGGAAGGCGAGGATGAAGAGCAGGGGCATTAAAGCCCCTGAGATGAACCTATCAGTCCCAGTTCTTATGAAGGCGTAGAGACCTGTTAGATACCATTCAGGAACCTCAACTGTAGCTGCTGTGGGGCTGTATTTGGGCCCCAGCTCAACCGGGAACAGCCCAGCTATGACGAGTATAACCCCTATCGTTGCCGAGACCATCGGGGGGTCGAATACTAGGAAGCGGGGGAAGTGGACGCCTATTAGCAGGAGCATCACCATCGGGATTATGAAGACGTGAAGTGCGTAGAACCTGAGTATAAGGTCGTATAGGCCGCCTCCTAGTATTATAGGGGCTACGCTGGGCCCTAGGACAGGGGCCGAGTATGTAAGCCCAACCGCTATGTTGACGGCTAGCATGGCCCTTTGGTTCAGTATAAGGTCATAGCCTGTGAAGGCTTCAAGTATGGTTATCGTGCCCAGTATAACCCCCGTTACCCATAGTATCTCGTTCTTAACCTTATACCTGCCGCTGAAATACTGGTAGAACATATGAGCTAGGGCTAGGAGTATCATCATGTTGGATGCGTGGTAGTGGATGTTACGCAGAAAGAAGCCGAAGGCTATCCTCTCCTCAATCTCCTTAACACTTTCATAGGCGAACTCAACGTCGGGCCTGTAGTAGAACATCAGCAAAGCCCCTGTTATCCCAAGGACGAGAAAAACAACGGCGGTCAGCATACCTAAGTATCCGAAGGGACTTACATAAAGACGGGGGACCTGAAACCTGAAGCTCATCAACGGGGTTCTCTCAAGCCTGTCCACAAGCCATTTAACCAGCTCATCTATGACACGGCCAAGCGGCCCCGACTCAGCCCTCTGACCCATATCAACAAAAACACGCTAACAGGCTTTATTTAAACGCAATAACCCTAACCCTTAATGATATTAAATCCATAACATGGTAATAAAAATCTTTATTATCACGGCTTGGGCGTTGTCTAATTAATGTCCGGAGCATATAAGTGGCTGGGAGGTCTGGGGTATATCTTCACCATAATACCGTTTCTAAACCTAGTATCCCCTATCTTGGTTGGATTAGCCTGGCTTTTGATGGGCAGGGATAAGCGTAACGGCATTTTTACAATTACTGGTATTTTGATGATGGCGCTCCTAATACTAAGCGCCGTTATATTATTTACCCTACCCTTCTTTATGTACTTCTCAATAATGCCACCGGCAGGAGGTTTCCAATCCACTTCTCTACAGCTGCTTGAGCTGATGCAGATGATGGGAGTTATCATACTACTTGGTATCTTCTTCGCCGGTTTAGGGTTGGTGGTATTCATATTGGAGCTTATATCCCATTTCAGGGCCTCTAACGTGTTTAACATAAAGTGGTTTAGATACGCGGCGTGGCTCAGGATAGTAGCTATCGTAGCGACTATAATAGCGTTTGCTCTGATTATGTCGCTGGGGTTAATGGCGGCTGAGCTTCAGCCCGCTGAGACCCTTTTCATAGCGGTATTAGGCCCGTTAATGGCAGCCGTTATACCTTGGATTATAAGCGCTATATTCTCAGCCGTTGCTTTCTTCACAATACCGGAGGAGAAGCCGTCTGCCAACCCTCCACCGCCGCAGTAATTACAGTCTTTGTTGCTAAGGAAGCCTGTGGATTTATCTAAGGGGATGGGCTGGTGCAAGTGGATGGATTTTGTTGGAAGGCATTTATGGTGTGGTTTTTGAGCTGGTTCTTACATTCCCTAGAATTGTGGTAAGGCTCTAAGACGGGGCAGGTCCTTTGGGTATATCTCTGCAGCTAGTGAATTTGACAAAGAACATAACGAGGCGGAGAGCCGGTTCAGGCGTAGAGGTGTGTTAAATCCGTTCGGGGTAAGCCTCTACATCCAGCTTCATACGCCTAGCTACCTTCAGGACTTTGTTCTGGCATTTTTTAACGTATGTTCTCACCTCATCCTCAGGTATTGTTATTTTGAGGGTTTCATCTTCTATCGTTGCGGTGTAGCTGCTGAGGTGCTTTGATAAGATGGTCTGGAATACTTTTAGCCTTCTATCCTGTTGTTTCTGTTCTTTCAAGGGGACGAAGAAAACCCTCTCGCCGAATACGTAAAGCTCGTACTCAGGCTCTTCTGTAAGGAAGTTCTTCACAATCACCGTAGGCCTAGCTAGGTCCGCCCTTTTCATCCCAGTTGGAACCTTTACGCTTACCTCTAGGGTGTGTATGCTCGCCACGTTCCCCTTATCCATGAATATCAACGTATCTACTATAGAGGGGAGAATTCC
>DQVM01000119.1 GCA_015661775.1 Candidatus Caldarchaeum subterraneum
CTCGTTGAATGGAATACCAAGAAGGGGTTTAGCCTTTACGTTTATCCCGTCGCTGCCTCCTGTGTACCAGTAGAGCTTCAGTATTAAAGCCCAGACTAGCTGTGTTAAAGCAAGAGTCATGATAGCAAAGAATATCCTCGTTAGTCTAACAGCTATGTACCCGAAGGCCATCGATACTATGGCAGAGGATATTATAGCAAGTATCAAGAGAATTTCATACGATGGGGCTTGTATGAACTGTGGTGCAAGGGCTACGGTATAAGCGCCTACAGCGAAGTAGGCTGCGTGGCCGAATGAGAGAAGACCGGAGTATCCTAGAAGTATGTTGAAGGCTAAACCGGCTATTGCGAATATTATAGCGTACATCAGCAGGTTTTGGTGGAAGTCCGTTAGTATTCCAGCCCTAACCAACAGCGGAACCGAGGCGAACACTAGGAGCATTACTGCATAGCCTATCAGTTGTTTCTTAGCAGATACATGTATAATGCTCATTTTAATCACCTGCCGAAGAGTCCTTGGGGTTTTATCGTCAAGACTATGGCTGCGATAAGCCAGAGTACGGCCAGTTCTATCTCTGGGAAGAAGGCCGTGCCTATCTGTCTGACTACACCTACTATCAAAGCCCCTATGAAAGCGCCTTTTAGGCTTCCTAATCCACCTATTACCATTACGACGAAAGCTAGAACTAGGGCCTCTATTCCCATTCCCAGTACTGCGGTGTCTTTAGCCACTATGAACCCTCCGGCAAGCCCAGCTATCATAGAGCCTATGATGAAACTTACTGTGAACAGAGCCTTCACGTTAACACCCATAGCGGCCGCCATCTCCCTATCCAACGACGTAGCCCTTAGTATTGTTCCGAACTTAGTTCTGTAGAGGAAGAACCAAAGTACAAAAGCTATTATAAACCCTAGAGCTATTACTAGGAAGTTATAGTTGGGGTAACTTAAGTCGCCTATCTTCGTAACCCCTAGAAATGAATACGGCTCCCTAACGGAAAGGGGGTAAGGCCCGAAGAGTAGTAAGAACAGGTCCTCCAGCACCAGCAGAACTCCGAAGGTTACAAGCAGCTGGAATTCTTCAATCCTCTTATACATGGGCCGCAGTAATGTAGGCTCCATGATAAGGCCGCCTAACCCTACTACAGCAGCCCCTATGAGCGGCGGGACTATATAGAGCAGAGGCCCTGGGAATGCGCTATAACCTATGGTAAGTAAAACCCACGCAGTAACATATGCGCCTAATGCGTAAAGGTTCCCGTGAGCCAGGTTTATGATTCTCATGACACCATATACTATGTTAAGCCCCGCCGTAATCAGAAATAAGACAGAAGCGAACAGCAGAGCGTTGAGTGCAAATATTATGTAAATTAACATTTTATCACCTCATCTTTATCATTTCATGTCTCTGTAAAAATAAAAAAATTTCTGAAATAATGTTTTAGGATTGTTTAAGGTTTGTAGCCTTCTGGCCAGCTATCCAGCCATGATTTAGACGTAGGATATTCAGCAGGCGCTGATACCTTCTCGATCGGCAGTACTAAGACCTCGCTCATGACTTCGAAGTCATATTCTGGGCTTTCGCCTGTCACTCCTATTACTGCGTTCTTATAGCACTGGTGATTCTGCTTCCTGACCTGAATATACCCTGCTGGGCCATAGGTTGAGTATCTTTCCATAACAGGGACTACCTCCTCGTCTTCAGGATAGCCTCCAACCTCCTGAGCAGCTATCTCTATAGTATCCTTTAACATTTGCATACCTACGTAGGCTCCCTCAGCCTCGAAGCTTGGGTATTCATTCCACATCTCGGAGAACTTCTTGACGAACTCGCCGTTTACAGGCCATAGCTCCCAATCTGGGTTTGTGAACCAGTAGTTGGCGTGCACCCCTCCTACGTGGCCGTCTGGATGGTCTTTACCTACCGCCTGTGGAGAGCCTCCAAAGGTTAGGGTAGTTACTACCTTCATTTTGTCGAAGAGACCAAAGCCTATAGCTTGCTTGTACCAGTTTACGTAGTCGCCTCCCCAAAGCGAAACTACAGCTAAGTCGGCGTTCTGCTGAAGCATGGATGTTATCTGGGCTGAGAAGTCTGTTACCTTGAATAGGCCTGGGAACTGCTGATCAAGAATCTCAGCATCAGGCAGCATCTTCTTCATAGCGGTATTATAGAAGTCATGTATTAGCCTACCGTATGCGTAGTCTGGGTGTATTCCTGTTATCTTTGGATTCTCTGGTATCAAACCACGTTCGACAAGCAGTTTCATTGTTCCAACAGCAGCTGTTATGGCGTCACTGGACTGGATGTTGGTTATTCTGAAGATGTAGAATGGGTTAGGCACGGCTCTCTCAAAGAGTATGTCAGTGCATCCGTCTACGAATAATGTGAGGATCTTCTGCTCCTCAGCCTCTGGGCCTACGGTTGGTGTATTTCCACTGGATATCAGCCCTATGTAATAGTCTATCTTATCCTCTAGAACTAGTTTTCTAAATTCACGTAGAGTTGCATCTGAGGGGCCCTCGTCTCTTTCTAGAAGTTCTATCTGCCTACCCATTATACCTCCTGCGTCGTTAATTTCCTTTACACCCATTCTAGTTCCGTAGGCTGACGGCAGCCCTAGTAGAGCACCGGGTCCCGTGAAGAAGTTCTGGGAACCGAGTTTAATCGGAGTTGTTGGCGTCGGCCTAGCGGTGTCGCCGACTGTTACTGTCTTTGTTACTGTTTGGGCAGCTCCTCCCACAGTTGTTGTTACAGTTCTTGTTATTGTTTCGGGTTGAACCGTCGTCTGCCCTCCTAGGTAGCCTGCTAAACCACCTATTACTAACCCCCCAATACCAGCACCGACTGCTTTCAGAAAGCCACGTCTATCTGTAGCTCCTGCTTCTCCCAATTACCTGCACCTCGCTCAATTACCTAACTTTAATTGCATATAAAATTTTATGAAGCTTTAATTATTATAAAGATATAATAAGAATCCCCGGCATATAAAATGGTGAAGCTTGGATTCGTTGTTCACCATCTTTCTATTATGACTTTCTTGTCTGTGAAGAATTCTACAGTATCTATCTGTGCGTGTAGGATTCCATAAAAAGACTCGCGTCTCCCTGCGAATGGGAAGTTTGCCGCTGGAGCTGCCACGCCTAGGTTTATTCCTATGTTTCCTGCATTAACCCTTCTCCTGAACTCTCTCGCGTTTCTTCCGCTTGTAGTGAATATACAGGCCATATTTCCGTAGTTAGTGTTTTTGTTTATCACCTCTATTGCCTCGTCTAGGTTTTCTGCGTGGATTACGCTTGCTACAGGGCCGAAGATCTCGTCTCTAGCTATAGCCATATCAGGAGAAACTTCATCAAATATAGTTGGGCCTAGGTAAAATCCAAGCGGATACTCGTCAATTTTAACATCCTTACCATCTAGGACAGGTTTAGCTCCTTCTTCTAATCCCTTCTCGATATAGCCTATAACTTTGTTCTTGGCACGTTCATTTACCAATGGGCCCATCTGGGTTTTTTCATCCAATCCATGGCCTATTTTAATTTGGCCCGCTGCTGAGCTGAATTTCCTAACAACCTCCTCGTGTATCTTACCTATTGGAATCAGGTTTGCACCTGCTAGGCATCGTTGGCCGGTATTGCCGAAGAATGATGAGATAGCAGCAGGGATTGTCAGTGAAAGATCTGCATCAGGCATTACTACTATACTATTCTTAGCACCTCCTTGGGCTATTACCCTTTTACCATGTTCCCCGGCAAGTTTATATACATACTTGGCTACAGGTGATGATCCTACGAATGTTACTCCTTGGATATCTTTATGGGAGATTATAGCCTCGACGGTTTCTTTGCTTCCGTGAACCATGTTTATAACACCCGATGGTAGTTTTACCTCCTCTTCAAGCAGGTGCATGACGTAGTCCATGGGTATGGGCGTTATTTCGCTAGGCTTGATAACAACCGTATTACCTAGGACTATTGCGTATGGAATGAACCAGAAAGGTATCATTATGGGGAAGTTGAACGGGCAAATTATTCCAAAAACCCCAAGCGGTTCTTTAACCATATACTCATCTATACCCGGTGATATCTGATCTAGGTTCTCTCCCTTAGCTAGTGTATAGGCCACGGATATGGCGGAGTCTATATTATCTATAGCACGCCTAAGATCTCCCTTACTTTCCTCCAGTGTTTTACCGTGATTCTGGGTATTAACAGCAGCTAATTCTATCAAATG
This sequence comes from Candidatus Caldarchaeum subterraneum, assembly GCA_015661775.1. Lineage (GTDB taxonomy): Archaea > Thermoproteota > Nitrososphaeria_A > Caldarchaeales > Caldarchaeaceae > SZUA-1515. Next base: position 4,231 of record DQVM01000119.1, read on the forward strand.
CTCTTCGAAAACTTGTTTCATCCTAAAAAGATACTTGACACGCTCAGTTATCGGGACCTGACTCCACTTATCAAAGGCATATACAGCCGTTTGAACCGCTTCATCGACCTCCTCTTTTAACGCGAATGGAACTTCACCTATCGGGACTCCTTTACCAGGATCGTAGATAGGTTGGGTTCTCTCAGATTTAGATTCTTTCCACTGTCCGTCTATGTATAGTTTAAGCCTTCCATACTCTTCTTTCAGACCTGTTACCAATACCATATCTTTTCCCTTCTTTTTACTTTTGATTATTTTATCTTAGATGTAATTTAATGTTTTTCTATTTAGGCTACTTATGGTTGTATAATAGCACGGCCCACGATCTCTCCTTTGCTTAATGCGGTATATCCTTCGTTTACTTCTTCTAAACGGTATTTCCGGGTTATTGTTTCCTGTAGGTTTAGAGCACCTTTAGAAACGAGTTTCAGCATTGTGGGCATGTCAATCCTCGTTCTTGCTCCATAAGATCCTATTATTCTTATTCCCCTTCTGACCATCCGCATTATATCTATGTTAACTGAAGTTCCTACAGGTGCTATGCCCACTACAACAACCTTACCTCCGTCTTTTACCACGTTGAAGGCTTGGATTATTGTCTCTGGTCTCCCAAGCGCTTCAAATGCTATGTCTACACCTTCACCATCTGTTATATCCATAACCGCTTTTACCGCATCTTCCTTGCTGGAGTTGACTACGTGTGTGGCGCCTAGCTTGCTGGCGCTGGTAAGTTTCTCATCCTTAACATCCACCGCTATTATCTCTACCGCTCCTAATGTCTTGGCCCATTGAATTATGTTTAATCCTACCCCGCCTACCGCTATTACGGCAACGCTCTCACCTGCTCTGAGGTCTGCTTGGTTTTTTACTGCTCCATACGCTGTGAAGGCTGCACAACCTAGAATAGCTGATTCGTTTAGAGGTAGGTTATCGGGGAGCTTGAATACCCCCAAATAGGGGACGACAGCATACTCCGCTAAACCTCCCATGCTGTACATCCAAATGCGGCTTCCATCTTTACGGAAGAGCCTCGTGTCGCCGTCGTAGAGCTTTCCCTGTAGACGATTATAATTGAAGAACTTCTCACATAAATCATCTCTGCCTAGTGAGCAATATTTACATGAACCGCATGGCATTATAAAAGGACATACAACCCTATCACCAACCGTTAAGCCCTCCACACCTTTACCCACTTCATCTACTGTTCCAGATATCTCATGTCCCAGAACGCAGGGAAGAGGAAACTTAACTTCGCCTTTCATAACATGCAAATCAGTATGACAGACTCCGCATGAGGCAACTTTAACCAGAACCTCAAAATCTCTAGGAGATGGGTCGTTTATCTCCTCTATTGAAAGGGGTTTATTTACTTCATTCAGTATGGCTGCTTTCATGGCAAACAAATGAGGTGGTGATAGGTAGATAAACTTTATGAATAGGTCTGGGTTGTAAATTTTCTTAAATCAGCGTTAGCCTTCATATATATATGAATATGATGATTAAGGAATCTAGAGGTTTTTGGGGGTTTTTAATTGCTGCGATA
>DQVM01000090.1 GCA_015661775.1 Candidatus Caldarchaeum subterraneum
AACAGCCCAAAGGCTATAAAAGATTTCCTAGATGAAGAGACTGAAATACTCAGAAGAATGTCAGAAAAGATAAAATCAACTGGAGCGAATGTCGTGTTCCGTCAAAAATCAATAGATGACAAGCTGCTGTACTTCCTAGGTAGAGCGGGTGTAATGGCCGTAAGGGGAGTACATAAGAAAGACTTTGAAATGCTAGCCAAGGCAACCCACGCTAAAATAGCTGTTAACATAGAGGAGTTAACCCCAGAGCACCTAGGGTATGCAGGACTTGTAGAAGAAAGAGACATAGGCGCAGAGACATGGGTATTTGTAGAAAAATGCAACAACCCTGGATCAGTTTCTATACTAATACGCGGAAGCATGTACAAATGGGCCGAGGAGATAAAAAACAGAGTAAAAGATGCTATAACCAATCTATCCCTAGTGATTGAGGAAAGAAAAGTAGTAGCTGGAGGAGGAGCTCTTGAAGTTGAAGCAGCTAAAGAGCTCAGGAAATACTCACTCTCGTTAAAGACGAAAGAACAGTTAGCAGTACAAGCCTTTGCAGACGCGTTAGAGAGTATTCCAAGAACCCTTGCTGCAAACTCCGGCTTCGATGTTCTTGACGTAATATCTAATATAAGAGCCGCTCATGATAAAGGAATAACAACTGCTGGTATTGATGTAAAAGATGGCAAAGTAAAGAACATGTTGGAGGCGGGTGTGGTCGATCCGCTTAAAGTGAAGGAAATCGTATGGAAAGCCGCCGCTGAAGTGGTTTGTTCAATAATAAGAATAGATGAGATAGTATGGGCTGCTAAGAGACCTTGGAGCGAGAGACCTAAACTAAGTGAAAGAAGCGTAGAATGGGCCAGAGAAGGTATGATAGGCCAGCCTGGCTCTTATCCTACATATGGCGAACCCTATTGAAAATAATAAACAAAACTATTGAAATCGCTCCAAGAATAGCCAAATACATAATTATAATCATAATATCAAACTTAGGCGCTGCCTTATTTCTTTCTTCAGCCATGCTGATAGTCACTTCGCCCTGCTGCTCACGGCCTTCGGGTATCTTAATCTGAAAACTAAAGTAATCAGGTTGCATATAATTAACCACGTAAGGCTGTGAAAAATACTTAGTACGAGTTGTTGATACTATATTTAGATTATAAACACCTGAAGGCATATTCTTCAACTCAATAACATATATTCCCTTCTCATCACTTTTTAAGGCATACCCAAGCTCTATTAAATTTCCATGTTCACCCGTGATGTAGTACATTACCTCTGCCATATGGGATGGCCTCCATATCTTAGTGAAATTACGGGCAAACCGTCTTACCTCCTCAACCTCAACCACCAACGAGATGTTAACGTCAACGTTATTTTCTAGCAAAATTAACTCTCTCTGAGAAACCTCATTGTTATTAACATAAACTTTCTTTATTAGAGAATGTCTTGGGATGCTTAAATGGTCATAAGATCCTACGCCCAACGGGTAGGTGGGAAGACGTATAACTGTTAGAATATCCATATCATTAGTAGATTTTGTAAGCATATATGGCCCATTAGTTACTAGGAAGTGCCCGTATTCATCGTACCACTTTTTCAATGCATCCCATCTTTTTCTAGCTTCTTCTTCTGATACAATTCCCCTAAGAGGCTTTGGTATGTAATTTTTCATGCGTAGTTCTTCCAGCTTCTTCTCCAGAACATTAACTGACTTACCTTTTACCAAGTCAAGTAATGGTATATTATCCGTTGATGCTTTAGTTCTAGAAAACGCTACTTTACCCTCTATAGCTACTTCTTCCATTAATACTAAAAGTTCCCAGGGAACTGTTGTCCATGGAGGAATATAGCTAACTAGTGAATCTATTTCATAACTGGAGTAGTTTAAGTAAACTTCAATCCACGGAGTTAATCTTGTTCCATTAAAAGACCCCGGTATTACTATGTCTTTCTTTTCAACCTTCAAAATTTTTAGACCTACCAGGTTTTTTATCCTATCACCTATTATACTAGCTAGTTCGGGGTCGTATTTCTTGTCACTATCGGAGGTTTTGCTAATCCACTCCATGAGAAAGTAGTAGGAATAAAGTATGTCGGCTATGCTCATATACTCATCATGATGGAAGTTGCTGAACAAGACTCTGTACACAATCTTAGCGCGGGATTGTTTTCCTTCTCCAGCCTCAATGAATCTTCCAGAGCTTAGGTCTATTACTAATGCATCTTGAGGAACTTTAATGCCCTTAGAAGTCTCTACAGAAACCAATACCACCCTGTTAGGTTCTACAGATGTATTGTAAGGTTGGAAAACTACAGCAGAATCGGACATAGCCATCCAAAGATGCTTACCCCAAGCGTCGTCAAAACCTAGTATAGGGTTATAGTAAGTTTGCTTATCTGTATTAAGCCCCACCAAAAGCCATCCATTCCATGGGAAAAGACGAAGCTTTACAGTCCTATAGAAAACATCAGTTAAAGGCCCTGTTAATGGACTTCTAACCATATTTTCAATACCTTGGTCAAAATCATCATTATAAACATAGTAACTATAGGTTAGGAGTATAGGCTGTTCGTTCGATTTTTCAATACCCTCTTTGATGAAGTTTTGAAGCAGACTGGCGTACTCCTGTTCTGAGAGGCTACTAGCTTTGAAGAGCTCGTCATGCTGTGTAGCTATGTTATGGTAGATTATGGAAGCTAGAAAAATCCCCTTATACCGTTCAAAACCAACGTATATACCGTTTATATTCCTTAAGTTGTAGAATGTTAAGTTCTGGTAATCGTATATGTTAATTAATATATCTGCTTCCTCTTTCTTATAATCGAGAGTATGTATTTTGAACCCTATATTCTCTAGCTTTTCTTTAATATAACTTGATATTGCTAGAGCAATCTCGTCATTTTTTGGAGAGTAGATGCTTAGTGAAACTTGTTTATTTCTTATGGTAATTTTACCATCCTGATAAACTGCTCCACTTACTTCTAGGTATTTATTGATTGATTGACGTAAAAGATTCTCGGAGTATTTCCATCTACTACGAATCTCATTATCTATATTGACTACGTATCTATATTCTGCGTGGAAGCGTGTTATGGGTATGAATAAAGGCTCGGATCCCGCTATGTTCTTTGATATTTCTTCCCTATCCACTAAATATCTTAAGATGGATCTCCTAAACTCATACAGCGAGAGAGGGTTTGTTCTCTCTGAGGGTATATTGATTAAGATTGTGTATATCTTATCTATGGCCTTTAATGATTTAATATTCTTAGAACTGGTTATTTGTTTATTTTCTTCATAGCTTAAAGGTTCTAGATATATATGAAGGCCTTTAACAACAGGGGTATCTGTAGTTTCATATATTAAGTTAGTTACTTCATCAGGTTTAGCTTTAAAGAACCTTATTTCATGTGGATAAAATGAGAATTGAAACGGGTTTTCATGCCCAGCTAACGCTACTTGTACCAGCATGAGAGGCGTTAAAAGTAATATCGCAAAGACTATAGTAATTATCCTTATTTTCATACGCATGTTAAACCCCCAAGCTATAACGTCTTCATCCAATCAACCATCTTAACACCCGGTGGCGGTATGAGTTTCTCGGAGGGTATATGGAGTACGGTATCTACATCCCATACTGGAAAAGGCCATTTATCAGTATTCACACTTCTCCCTATAGGCGGATTTCTAACGGCTTGGTGATCTTGTACACGGTAGTAGAGATAGCCTCCAGGGGCATGTATTACAGATCCCTCTAAAGACTTTGCAACTTCGAATACATCAGGCCACTCACCTAGTATTGTATATGTCTTTTCAATAGCTTGGATCAACGCCATCATAGACGAGTAGGCCAGCTCCGCATGTGTTCCTGGATATTCTCCCCACATCTTGTAATAGCGTTCGTTAAATTTTCTATTGTTATCATAACTTTCCCAAGGTGGGTATAAGAAATAATAATTCGCATGCGCCCCCATTATAGAGCCTTCGGGCAGGTCTTTTCCGAAATGATGCGGGGGTGCTGAAAAACCATATGTTGAGATTAATTTTGCTTTTTTAAATAATCCATATGCTAACGCCTGTTTATAGAAGGTTATGAAATCTCCTCCCCATAAAGCTACCACTACAACATCAGGTTTTGTTTCTATTAGCTTCGATATGTGAGGAGAATAATCTGTCGTGAAGAGCGGTGGCCAGCCTGTATAAACCTCCTCGGCCTCGGGTAGTAATTTCTTCAGAGACGCTGCTACAACCTCGTAAGTTAACTGACCGTATACGTCATCTGGGTATACCCCAGCTATGCGTTTTGCATCAGGGAACCAGTATGCTACAGCGTTCATCGAGGTGAAGGCGTCTACCGTATCTATATTGGAGGTTCTAAAGACTACAGTAGGCTTAGTAAGTATGTCTTCAAAGAGCTTTTCAGTACCCCCATCTACGAAAATAGTTAGCAAACCTAAAGACTCAGCCTCGGGGCCTAAGGCTATTGTGTTAACACTCTCTATTGCGCCTACGTAATAATCTACTTTATCGTTTATAGCCAGCCGCCTAAACTCTTTAACAGTCTGCTCTACACCAGCCTCATCTCTTGCAATTACCTCAATCTTTCTCTTGTTAAGTATTCCTCCCCGTTGATTAACCTCTTCAGCGGCTAGTACGGCTCCTTTGTAGAGCGGCTCGCCTATAACAGCTCCAGGGCCGCTAAAAAGAGTTTGGACACCTATCTTAACAGGTGTGTTGGGTATCTCACTTATCTCTCCTTGATTTTTCACTTCTTGTTTTTCTCTCCCCTTTTCAGACGTGATTAATGATGTGGTTAATCCTCCAATTGCCAGTCCACCGGCTGCTGCAAGCAGGTACTTAAGAGCCTCTCTTCTACCTCTCAATTCTATCCGCTAAAATAGTTTAATAATTATTCTTATAACCTTTTCCGAACGAATTTATAGTATTATTATTTCCCGAACAATCCTCGTGGTCTAATTATAAGAATGATAGCTGCGACTGCATATAGTATGACAAGTTCTATCTTAGGAAAATAGGTTACTCCTATGACTCTAGTAAGTCCGACGAGTAGAGAGCCTAGGAAGGCCCCTTTTATACTCCCCAGCCCACCTATCACTATTACTACAAAAGCAAGTATCAGTATTTCTATACTCATCCCGAGTACAGCAGCTGATGTAGGGACTATGATTGCTCCAGCGAATCCAGCTATTGCACTAGCTATAATAAATGTCTGCATGTAAACTTTCCTAATGTTAACACCCAGAGCTAGAGCCATCTCGTAATCTGAGGCAACAGCCCGCATAACCACTCCTGTTTTGGTTTTTGTTATATAAATCCACAGGGTTAAAGCTGTTATGAAACCAGCTAAGATTATCACTAAGTTATAGACAGGATATGTAATTCTCGTAATTTCTATGCTCCCTAGAGCC
>DQVM01000160.1 GCA_015661775.1 Candidatus Caldarchaeum subterraneum
TAGGGATAGGGTTTTGGAGGAGGTTACGTAATGCGGAAGGAGAAGGTTCTGGAGTCTATGGAGGTTGGAAGCCTGTCTAAGGCCCCGTTCATAAGCAAGAATAAGGAGAAAGCCGTTAGACTTGCTGAGGAGTGGGGTAGAAGACTTGACGTAGAAAACTGGGAAAAACTCGTTAAAGACCTAAAGGAGAATAAGGTAAATGAGGAGCAGCTGACAGACTGGGCCTGCATATACGCTTTAAGATTCTTCGAAAACGCCGGATTGGATATAATCTACGACGGTGAGCAGCGGAGGAAGGAGATGTACGAGTATCCAGTATATTTTATAGATGGCTTTGAGTTTAAGGGAGTGGTAAAAGTCTGGGACTACGAGTACTACAGGAAAGCAGCTGTGGTTTCAAAACCAAGGTTAAAGAAGCCCTATCATGTTGAGGAGTTTCTCTTCGCCAAGAAACACGCTAAGAAGCCCCTGAAGATACCTATAACCGGGGCATACACCTTAGCCGACTGGTCCTTCGACGAGCATTACATCAAAAAGAGGGAAGATACCTACGGTGAGAATCCACGGCAGGCGATGAGAGACTCCAAGCTGGAGTTCGCTATAGACCTGGCAAAAGAGGTTATCAGGCCTAACGTAAAAGCACTAGCCGAGGCAGGGGCTACTCATATCCAGATAGATGAACCTGCTGCCGCTGCAAAACCTGATGAAGCTGATATATTTGTCGAAAGCTTCAACGAATCCATAAAGGGGATTAACTGCGAGGTTACTGTGCATATATGTTATACTAACTACGCTTGGCTTTTCCCCCACCTGCTTGAGATAAAAGCTGATAACCTCTCCATATCATGCTCCAACGCCGACACTAAGGAGCTGGGGATTGACGATAAGAGCCGTAGGGGTTTTAAGATTCTGCAAGTTTTCCAGCAGCATAACGTTCCTTTCAGAATAGCCCCCGGAGTTATAGACGTGCATACAGAGTATATAGAGCCGCCTGAGCTGGTTAGGGATAGGCTGCTTTACGCAGTTAGGATTATGGGTAACGACCCTTATAGGATAATAACATGTAACGACTGTGGTTTGAGGACTAGAAGCTGGGAGGTGGCGTATCAGAAAGAGGTTAATATGGTGAGAGGCGCTGAGCTAGCTAGGAGGGTGTTAACGTAGCTACTGCCGTCGTTTCGAAACGCCTACGGTCCTCCCTTTCCTGCCCGTTGTTCTGGTTCTCTGACCCCTCACCTTAAGTCCTAGGGAATGCCTAACCCCTCTCCAGCTTTTTATACGCATCTCCCGCTGAATATCCTCCTTCACCGACAGCTCAAGGTCAGCACCATATAGCTGCAGGTCCTTGCCTGTAACAGGGTCGAAACGCCTGTTAAGCATCCAAGAAGGAATGCCGTATGCTGTTGGGTTCTTAGCAACCTCCTCCAGCTTCCTAACCTGCTCGTCGGTCAGCTCACCTATCCTAAGCTCAGTATCCACTCCGGCCGCTCTTGCTATGGCGTACCCCAAGTTTATTCCAACCCCTCTAATCTTAGCCAAGCCATACGGAATCTTAAGAGAACCATCTATATCAGTGCCTAGTATCCTAACGATGTAACGGAGCTCGCCGTAACTGCTCATGGGCTGTTCATAAAACCATGCTACGAAGTATATAAACTACACACCAGCTGGATAAACTAGGTTATTAACCTATCACAGACAGCTTAAACCAGCATGGGGCTGGTAGAAGGTAAGGTATGCATCGTAACAGGGGCTAGTGGGGAAATAGGATCAGCGACGGTAAGGGAGCTGGTTAAAGAAGGCGGGATAGTCTACGCAGGAGCTAGGAGATTCGATAAGCTAAGAAGGCTGGAAGAAGAGCTGAACAACGTTAGAGGAAAGCTTTTTACAAACCCCCTAGACGTGACAGACGAAAAAAGCATATCACAGTTCATAGACAAAGTAATAAAAGATAAGGCTAGGGTCGATTGTCTAGTCAACATAGCAGGCTACCCAATGGATGAGCAGATATGGAATAAACATTTACACCAGCTGAGGGAGGAGGAAATAACCAGAATATTTAACGTGGACTTCATGGGGAGCTTCAGGTGCGTTACTAAGGTTCTACCCAGCATGATGAAGCAGAAAAACGGTGTTATAATAAATATCTCCTCAAACCCTGCGATAGCGGGGCATGATAAAGGAGCTGCTTACACGTTTGCAAAAACAGCTCTGATAGGATTGACAAAGCACATAACACGTGAATACGGACGGTACGGAATAAGAGCTTATTCACTCGCTTTAGGGAACATAAAAACCCATCCAACCGTAAGGAGTTTAACAAAAGAAGAATTTGATAAACTCGCAGGTGAGTCGCCTATGTTAAGATGGGGAGAACCAGCGGAGGTTGCTGCAGTTATAGCTTTCCTATGCTCCGACAAGGCTAGCTTCATAAACGGCCAAACCATAATAATAGATGGAGGAGCTGTGCTGGTTTAAGAAAAGGTATGCGGCATGTCGCTGGTGGTTGACGCAATAGGCTGGACAGGAGCAGCTTTGATTATAATTGCGTATTTTCTTATAACCAAACGTATAGTGGACGGGAAATCACGGCTATACCACCTGCTCAACCTAGTGGGTGGAATCGGGCTAGGGTACAACACCTACTACTACACCGCATACCCATCAACAATCGTGAACATCCTATGGATAATAATAGCCGTATATGGATTCTTGAAAACAATAGAAAACCCAAGAAGAAAAGATTAGGTATTTAGCTGATCTTCGAAAGCTCGGCGATTATTTCGTCGTAGTTTGGTTCTTTGAGCGGGTCGTCGCTTACCCATTTATACTTTATAACCCCTTCGCGGTCTATTATGAAAACAGCCCTCTTGGCTGCTGTGTACCCGTTTAGGCCTACGAAATTCTCGTGGTAGACGTTATACTTCTTCACGGTCTCCCGGTTATAGTCTGATAGTAGGGTAAAGTTGAGGTTATTAGCCTCTGCGAAGGCTTTCTGCGTGAATGGGTCGTTTACGCTTATACCCAAGACGACTGCATCAAGGTCGTTAAACCTTGACATGGAATCCCTAAACGTGCACATCTCCTTCGTACATACGGAAGTAAACGCTCCTGGGAAGAAGGCCAAAACCACCTTCCTGCCCTTAAACTCACTTAACGACCGCATACGCCTCTCCTGGTCGGGTAACGTAAAATCGGGAGCTTTCTCACCTACCTCCGGCAAGTAAACCACCAGCGGAAAAGCCCGCTAGTTGCGATTTAACCGTTTCGTCTTAACACTTTTAGTACAACATTATTAATTAAGGATGTTTGGGCGCCGACGGCCTAGCCAAGTATATACGGGAGAACGGTTATTCTAATGATAAACACTTTCTCAAAGCTAAAATAGAATATTTTACGATTTTTATTCTTTCTCTTCCGCCTCTTCCAGCGTGTTGTATA